>NZ_CDRQNY010000004.1:0-150781 GCF_977037065.1 Butyricicoccus sp.
TTCGGTTCCTTGCGCGAGTTCCGTCCGCGCTGCCGAAGTTTCACGGTAATACATCAAGTATTACCGCAAAACTGTGCCTCGTCAGTACGCAAAATTTACTCGCAAATCACTCTTGTTCAATTATGCGGTATTGCCTTAACAAACAGCAAAACACCCCGAAAACCGGAAAGTTTTCGGGGTGTTTTGCTGCAACAGATGTTCCCGCCCTGTCCGTGAAACGGACACGCGCGGCGACACCGTCCCTCGATTCAAAGGACAAGTCCTTTGAATCGAAAAAGCCGCAGGCTTTTAGCCCTGTACAGCTACTACTTCTACCTCAACCTTAGCGCCGAGCGGCAGAGCAGCTACTTCAACGCAGGAACGAGCCGGAGCGCCTTCCGGGAAGTACTTCGCGTACACGCCGTTGAATGCAGCAAAGTCGTTGATGTCGGACAGGAAGCAGGTGGTCTTGACAACACGGTCAAAGCCTACGCCGCCCTGTGCCAGAACGCACTGCAGGTTCTTCATAACCTGCTCGGTCTGCTCCTCGATGGTGGTTGCTACAATCTTGCCCGCCTTCGGGTCGATCGGAACCTGACCGGAGGTAAATACGAAACCGTTTGCAGCGATTGCCTGAGAGTACGGGCCTACTGCTGCCGGTGCGAGATCAGTGTGCAGAACTTCCTTGATAGCCATGGTGGGAATTCTCCTTTATATATCTTTATTTTTTGATAACAGGGTGAAATGAGTGCTTTTGTGCATAAAATCCGCACAGAAACGCAATTGTGGCGTAGCCAGTGGTAACGACGCACGGTTCATCGAGAGCGATTTACGAGCAAATTTTGCGTCTTGATTAGGCGCGGCTTTGCAGCAATACTTTGTGTATTGCAAAAAGCCGGAACAACATCAAGGCACAAAGGCACAAAATTTCCGTAAAGCGCCGAAGATGCAACCGTGTGGCGTTGCCACAATTACTTCTTGCCGCCCTTGGTCTTTTTCAGACGCTCGGTGTTGGACAGAACGCGCTTGCGCATACGGATGCTCTCCGGAGTGATCTCGAGCAGCTCATCGTCGGAGATGAACTCGAGTGCCGCCTCGATGGACATCTGGCGCGGCGGAATCAGACGCAGCGCATCATCCGAGCCGGATGCACGCATGTTGGTCAGCTGCTTCTTCTTGCAGACGTTTACAGCCATGTCCTCGCCGCGCGGGTTCTCGCCGACGATCATGCCTTCGTATACCATCGTGCCGGGGCCGATGAACAGCGGGCCGCGATCCTGTGCGTTGAACAGGCCGTAGCCGACAGCCTCGCCGGCCTCAAACGCGATCAGAGAACCGGTGGTGCGCTTCTGGATATCGCCCTTGTACGGCTGATAGCCGTTGAATACGGAGGACATAACACCCTCGCCCTTGGTATCGGTCAGGAACTCGGTGCGGTAGCCGAACAGGCCGCGTGCCGGAATGATGAACTCCAGACGCATACGATCGGTGCCCTTCGGGTTCATGGAAACCAGCTCGCCCTTACGAGCGCCCATCTTCTCCATGATCGCGCCGACTGCATCGGTCGGAACGTCCGCGATCATGCGCTCCATCGGCTCACAGGTCTTGCCGTCGATCTCCTTGAGCAGTGCCTTCGGTGCGCCGACCTGGAACTCGTAGCCCTCACGGCGCAGGTTCTCGATCAGGATGGACAGGTGCATCTCACCGCGGCCGCAAACGCGGAATGCGTCGGTGGTGTCGGTTTCGTTTACGCGCAGGGATACGTCCTTGAGCAGCTCACGGAACAGACGCTCACGCAGGTGGCGGGAGGTGACAAACTTGCCTTCCTTGCCGGCGAACGGAGAGTCGTTGACCATAAAGGTCATCTCAACGGTCGGCTCGGAAATCTTAACGAACGGCAGAGCCTCAACGTGCTCGGGGTCGCACAGGGTCTCACCGATGGTTACGCCCTCGATGCCGGAGAAGCAAACGATCTCGCCTGCCTGTGCCTCCTCGATCGGCTGACGGCCCAGCTCCTCGATGGAGTACAGGGTAACCAGCTTTGCGTTGTACGGCTTGGTGTTGCCGTGGTAGTCGCAGACGGTAACCTGCTGACCTACCTTCATCGAGCCGCGCTCGATACGGCCGATGCCGATACGGCCAACGTACTCGTTGTAGTCAATAGAAGAAACGAGCATCTGGGTCGGGCCTTCGGTATCAACATGCGGCGCCGGAATGTGCTCGAGGATCTGCTCGAACAGCGGGGTCAGGTCCTTGCCCTCCACGTTCGGGGACATGGAAGCGGTGCCTGCACGGCCGGAGCAGTAAACGATCGGGCTGTCCAGCTGCTCGTCGGTCGCATCAAGGTTGAGCAGCAGCTCGAGAACCTCGTCGCCGATCTCGTTGAGACGAGCGTCCGGACGGTCGATCTTGTTGATTGCAATGATGATCTTGTGACCGAACTCCAGTGCCTTCTGTAGCACGAAGCGGGTCTGCGGCATCGGGCCTTCTGCTGCGTCAACCAGCAGAACAACGCCGTCTACCATCTTGAGGATACGCTCTACCTCGCCGGAGAAGTCGGCGTGGCCCGGGGTATCTACGATGTTGATCTTTACGCCCTTGTAATGTACAGAGGTGTTCTTTGCCAGAATGGTAATGCCGCGCTCACGCTCGATGTCGCCCGAGTCCATGACACGCTCCTCTACCACCTGATTTTCGCGGAAAGCGCCAGCCTGCTTGAGCATCTGATCGACCAGAGTAGTCTTGCCATGGTCAACGTGCGCAATGATGGCGATGTTGCGTAAATCGTTACGGATCATATATTCTATTCCTCCATCAGCGGGATTATTTTCGTACAGAATTTATTATACCCGTTTTTTCGTTCATTTTCCACCTATTTTATCGTCAAAATTACGGCGATATATCCGCTCTAAATTGTAAAATATTTTGCTAACTGATAAAGATTCCGCTCAGGATACAGTTGACGCAGACAGACCGCTGCCGTACAATAAGGAAAAAGGCGCAAGCCTGATAAAAGGAAGGAGAATCTCTATGAACAAAATCGAAAAGGCAATGCTCTGCACCGTACTGACCGGCGCGATGGCAGTCGGCGCCGCAGGCGCGGCTGACCTCGGTTCCCTGTCTCCGCAGGGTGCTAAGGCGTATCTGAATCAGATCACCACCCTGCAGAACAAGTATGGCAAAGCTGCCGCCCGCACGGACGATGGCTTCAAGGGACTGCTGACCGGACTTTCCATGGCAAAGCTGGTGGATATGGACGGCGATAAGATTCCCGAGCTGTACTGCGGCGCAGGTCTGGCAGGACAGCATATGTACTCATATGCAGACGGCAAAATCTACGCACTGAATATTCCGGAGAGCGTGAGCAATTTCGCCACGGATGTTTCGCCGTGCGCAGATTTCTATGTTGACGACACGAAAGCCTATCTGGTGGACGGGCACGAAATAATGAACGGCTTTCCTGTCCGCTACCTGACCAAGCAGGGCCGCAAGATCGTCACCGCGCTGACCTATACCGATGCCATCGACGACGATACTGGAAACCATATCTGTACGCTCAACGGCGAAAGCGTGACCTATCACGAGCTAAGTGCCGCACAGGTTGCCTTCACTAAGGGTATGACCTGGGAGCACTACTCCTTCTGGGAAAGCCCATACAATGTGCCGGAGGTGCGCTCCGCCCGCGCATCGCTGACCGACACCATCACTTCCCTTCGCACGCTCACCAATCCGACTGCATATGTTTCCAGGCACAAGGTCGAGCTCAACGGTGCAAAGGTCAATCTTGCAGCCTATACCATCAACGGCAGCAACTATTTCAAGCTGCGCGACCTCGCCGCTGCCCTCAAGGGTCTGGACAGCGAGTTTGCGGTAACATGGAACGCCGCCCAGCAGCGCATCGACCTGACGAGCAAGACCGCATACACGCCGGTCGGCGGCGAACAGGCTGCCCTGCCCGCCGGCAATAAGGCCGCCACGCTCACGAGCGCCGCTGTCTACCTCGACGGCAACCCGCTTTCCCTCACCGCCTACTCCATCGGCGGCAACAACTACTTCAAGCTGCGCGACCTCGTTTTCGCGCTCGGCTTTTCCGTGGATTGGGATAACGCCACCTCTACTGTTACCATTTCGGCTCAGTAATGGAGAATTGAGAATTACAAAAAAGCCATAGCGCGATTCAATCCCGGTTTGCTTGCAAGCCGCACCCGCATGGCAGGATTTCGCATAGAAATCCGAGCCATTGGCTCCGCCGCAGCGGACCGCGCGTAAGCGCGGATTCCATCGCGTTTACCCGCAAACGCAAAAATTCCGAGGACATGTGCCTCGGAATTTTTACAAGAAAGCCTCTCAGTGTGCCCGCCTTCGGCGGACGCGCTGAGATGCGCAAGGACGTATCCGAGTCAAAGGCTCGGTACGTTCCTCTCGATTAAAAGGCCGAAGGCCTTTCAATCGAGAAGCGAAGCGCCCTTACTGGTTTGCTTCGATGTAGTTTACGATGTCACCGATGGTGCTCATCTTAGCAGCTTCCTCGTCGGAAATCGTTACGCCGAAGTTCTCCTCGAGGTCCATCATCAGCTCTACAACGTCCAGAGAGTCTGCGTTCAGGTCTTCCTTAACCTTGGTGTCCATGGTCATGGTGGAAGCGTCAGCGTCAAACTTGTCTGCCAGGATTTCACATACCTTTTCAAACATGGGATTTACACTCCTTCATTACTTTCTTGATTTATTGTTCTGAAAACTCCGACTCTGCGGAATTTTTCATACCGTTTCTGCAGCATCGTGTCGATGTCCGGCTCAGCATCCAGCTCGGCAAGCTGGTCGCGCAGCGTGCGCGCCACATTGCGGATAAGCTGTGCGGAGGATGTGCCCTCCTGAATGATGCCTTCGATCATACCGAAGCTGTACAGGTCCTGCGCGGTGATATGCAGCGTGTCCGCTGCCTCCGCCTCGCGCTTGGGGTCCTTCCAGAGAATGGACGCGCAGCCGCGCGGCGAAATAACCGAATACAGGGCGTTCTCGAGCATGAGCACACGGTCTGCCACCGCCAGCGCCAGTGCGCCGCCGGAGCCGCCCTCACCCGTCACGATAGAGATAACAGGCGTTTTCAGCTCGATAAACTCATACAAACAGCGGGCAATGGCCTCGCCCTGACCGCGTTCCTCCGCGCCAACGCCGCAGAACGCGCCGCCGGTGTCAACAAAGTTGATGACCGGGCGGTGGAATTTCTCCGCCTGATGTGCGAGACGCAGGGCCTTTCGATAGCCCTCCGGGTGCGCCATACCGAAGTTGGCGTCCATATTCTGCTCAATGGTGCGGCCCTTGCGGTGACCGATTACCGTCACCGGTGTGCCGTTGAAGTAGCCAACGCCGCCGAGGATGGCATGGTCGTCCGAAAAATAGCGGTCGCCGTGCAGCTCGGTGAAGTCGGTGAACAGCTCATTGATATAGTCCGTGATCATCGGACGCTTGGTATCGTGAATGATACGCATTTTTTCACTTGCGGGTTTGTTAGTCACGACGCCACACCTGCCATTTCTTGGACTTGGAGCCGCAGTGCAGCTTCAAGAGTTTTTCCAGCGTTTCTCTGAGTTGATTACGCGGAACTATTTTATCACAGAAACCGTGCGATAGCAAGAACTCCGAGGACTGAAAATCGTCCGGGAGGGTCTGACCGATGGTTCCCTCGATAACACGGCGGCCGGCAAAGCCGATGGTCGTGCGCGGCTCCGCGAGGATAATATCGCCCAGCATGGCGAACGACGCGGTAACGCCGCCCGTGGTCGGGTCGGTCAGCACGGTGATATACAGCAGTCCGGCGTCCGAGTGACGGCGCGCCGCCGCGGACACCTTTGCCATCTGCAGGAGCGAAAACATGCCCTCCTGCATGCGCGCACCGCCGGAGCAGGTGAACAGCACGACAGGCAGACCCTTTTCGGTCGCGTACTCGAACAGGCGGGTCAGCTTTTCACCGACGACCGAACCCATGGACGCCATCATGAAATGGCTGTCCATGACGCCGATCGCGGTCTCCACGCCGCCGATCTTACACACGCCGGTCTTGACTGCGTCCGGCATGCCGACCTTTTCAGCCAGCACTGCCGTTTTCTCTGCGTATCCCGGGAAGTGGATCGGGTCCGCCGGTGCCAGATTTGCGTACAGCTCCTCAAAGCTGTCCTTATCCGCGATCTGACGGATGCGCGTGCGCGCGAGCAGTCGTCCGTATCGTCCGCAGTGCGGGCACACATACAGATTCTTGCCGTAGGCATACGCCTTCAGTTCTGCGCCGCAGCCCTTGCAGGTTACGACCTTGGCCGCTTCGTCCTCCTGCGGTTTCATTTCCATAGAGGTCTCGCGTGTTTTTTGAAACAGGTCGATCAGACCCATGCGTAACTCCCCTTTCACTGTTAAGATCAATACCGCGTGATTGTTTACAATCATGCGGTATCACCTCTTGAATCCTGCAGATTAACAGTCTGCGGATTGCAAAAATCTGCGGATTGCTCAAACTCCTTCGGATTCAACTATGCTTGTGCTAAATCTATTATACCATAATAAATGATTTAGTCAAAATCGCCGTTTGCGATGGAATTAACATTAAAGTTTGCTTCCACAAACGCCTTCGAGCACAGGATGTGCATCTGATAGTCGGTTGCGGTCACAACACCCTCGAACAGCATCTCCGCGAGGGCACGGCGCATGCGAACGATGGCCTGCTCACGGTCGGCGCCGTAGACGATCAGCTTGCCGATCATGGAATCGTAAAACGGCGGAATCTTGTAGCCCTGATAAGCCGCGGAATCCACGCGCACGCCGGGACCGCCCGGCAGATGCAAGGACACCAGTGTGCCCGGACAGGGTGCAAAGTTTCTCGACGGGTCCTCCGCGTTGATGCGGCACTCGATGGCGTGACCGCGGATGGTCAGATCCTCCTGCTGAAAGGACAGCGGCTCGCCTGCCGCCACGCGAAGCTGCTCGCAGACCAGATCTACGCCGGTGACCTCCTCGGTGACCGGGTGCTCGACCTGAATGCGGGTGTTCATCTCGCAGAAGTAGAAATTGCGATCGTTATCGACCAGAAATTCGATCGTACCCGCGTTTCGGTAGCCGACGCGCTTTGCCAGTGCAACAGCCGCCGTGGTCATCTTCTTGCGCAGCTCGGGCGTGACGAAAGCCGACGGACTTTCCTCGATCAGCTTCTGGTGGCGGCGCTGCACCGAGCATTCACGCTCGAACAGGTGCACCACGTTGCCGTAGTTATCGCCCAGAATCTGCACCTCGATATGGCGCGGATTGTGAATATATTTTTCCATGTACAGGCGGCCGTCACCGAAGTTGGCGATAGCCTCTGCAGCGGCGCTGTCGTACGCGTCCTTGAGGTCCTTGACGCTCTCCGCCACGCGGATGCCCTTGCCGCCGCCGCCGGATGCCGCCTTGAGCATGACCGGATAGCCGATGCGCTCGGCCTCGGAGATGGCTTCGTCAAAATCGCGCAGCGGACCGTCCGTGCCGAGCGCGACCGGAACGCCTGCAGCGATCGCGTTGCGCTTTGCCTCGGATTTGTCGCCCATCAGACGGATGGTTGCCGCAGTCGGGCCGATAAACGCCAGACCGGCCTGCGTGATGCGTTCGGCAAAATCCGGATTCTCGGACAGGAAGCCGAAGCCCGGATGAATGGCCTGACAGCCGGAAGCCAGCGCCGCCGAAATGATATTATCCATATTCAGGTAGCTGTCCGCCGCACGAGCCGGACCGATGCAGACCGCTTCGTCCGCGATCTGCGCGTGCAGCGCTTCGCGGTCAGCCTCGGAGTAAACGGCCACCGAGATAATGCCTAAATCACGGCAGGCCTGAATAATGCGGACCGCAATCTCGCCGCGGTTCGCAATGAGTACCTTCTGAAACATTCGATTAGCTCTCTCCCGCCTCAGTCATTGATGACCATGCATTTGATCTCCGCTTCGGCGGCCTTCTCGTCACCGACCCAGGCGATGCCCTCGGCTACTGCCATCGGGCCGCGGCGCTTGGTGAAGGTGACTTCCAGACGAAGGGTATCGCCCGGCTTTGCCATTGCGCGGAATTTCGCCTTGTCAATGCCGGTGTAGACCGCAGTCTTGCCCTTGAATTCGGGCAGAGACAGCAGCGCTACGCCGCCTGCCTGCGCGAGCGCCTCCAGACGGAACACCGCGGGCATGATCGGGTTGCCCGGAAAGTGGCCCTGGAAGAAGAACTCGTCGCCGGTCAGGTGCAGCGCACCGACTACATGGTTCTCGTCCATTTCGAGGATCTCGTCCACCAGAAGCATCGGCGGACGGTGCGGAAGGATCTCCATGATCTGTTCTTTGTTCAGCATATTATAATCCCTCTCAATCTAAAAAGCAAGATAATTACCGCAAAACTACAGTTTTGCCGGTAATAGGAACGGATCGTGGACCGTTCCCAAGTCATACGAAAGTTCCTCCCGTCGGTCGAAACTTTCTCCCTCTATCGGTATAAAAACGGTGATACTTGCTCCCCGTTTTTATGAATTTGCTATGCAAATTCTATTGAATCCGCGCTGATGCGCGGCAGATGCTTACGTCTTACTCAATAACACAAAGGACTTGGTTATACTCCACCATATCGCCCGGCTGCGCCATAATGCGGATGACCTTGCCGTCGCACGGTGCCTTGATCTCGTTCATGATCTTCATCGCCTCGATGATGCAGAGGGTATCGCCCTCCTTCACCTGCTGACCGACCAGCACGAACGGCGGTTCGTCCGGAGACGGAGAAGAATAAAACGTGCCGACCAGCGGGCTCTTCACCTGCGTGCCTGCCGGAAGCTGCTCCTCTGCCGGTGCCGCGTCTGCGCTCTCCGCTGCGGGTGCTGCCGCCGGCGCCGCTGCGGGTGCCGCCGCTGCTACAGGTGCTGCAGCAATCACGGGAGCCGGTTCAGCTGCCTTGATCTTGATTTTTGCGTCATCCAGCTCGAGCTCGACCTCGCCCAGCTTTTTTGCAGCCAGTGCGTCCATCAGCTCAAGCGCGATGTCTTTCAATTCTTTGATGTCCATTTTTATACCTTCTTGATCAGGATGCAGGCGTTGTGGCCGCCAAAGCCGAGCGAGTTGGAGATGGCAACATTGATCGGCATCTCAACCGCCTTGTTCGGGGTGATATCCAGATCACACTCCGGATCCGGCTCCTTGTAGCCGATGGTCGGCGGTACAATGCCCTCGCGGATTGCCATAACGCAGGCAATGGCCTCAACCGCAGCCGCGCCGCCCAGCAGATGGCCGGTCATGGACTTGGTGGAGGATACCTTCACGTTGTAAGCCTCGTCACCGAACGCCTTTTTGATGGCGATGGTTTCGTACTTCTCGTTGAGCGGGGTCGAGGTGCCGTGCGCGTTGATGTAGTCAACGTCAGCCGGGGTCAGACCGGCATCCTCGATCGCGCCGCGGATAGCGTGTGCAGCCGCTTCGCCGTCCGGAGACGGGCTGGTGATGTGGTACGCGTCGCCGGAGGCACCGTAGCCTGCCACCTCTGCCAGAATGGTCGCGCCGCGCTGCTGTGCGTGCGTCAGGCTCTCGAGTACGAGACAGCCTGCGCCTTCGCCCATGACAAAGCCGGAACGGCGTGCATCGAACGGGATGGAGGCCGCCGTCGGGTCCTCGCCCATGTGAACCGCCTTCATGTTCTGGAAGCCTGCCATCGAGATCGGGATAATGCCGTTCTCCGTGCCGCCGCAGACAACAACGTCCTGATAGCCGTGGCGGATGGCGCGCATTGCCTCACCGATGGAGTGGTTGCCGGTCGCGCACGCGGAAACCGGGCAGAAATTCTCGCCCTTGAAGCCGAAGTGCATGGAGATATACGCCGCCGCGATGTTGGCGATCATCTCCGGGATAGCAAACGGCGAAACGCGGCCGGGACCCTTTTCGAGCAGCTTCGGGACCTCCTGCTCTGCAACGTGCAGACCGCCTACGCCCGAGCCGAAGATAACGCCCGTGCGATAGGGATCGAAATTGCCTTCCTTGAGGCCCGCCTGCTCGACAGCCTGAATCGCTGCCGCCATTGCGTAATGCACATTTGCGTCTGCGCGGCGCGCATCACGCTTCTCCATATACTGGGTCGGGTCGAAGTCCTTGACCTCTGCACCCAGCTTTACCTTAAAATTGGATACATCAAACTTGGTGATGGGACCGATACCGCACTTGCCGGTCTTGAGCGACTCCCAAAACGACGGCACATCGTTGCCGACCGGAGTGATGGCACCCATGCCGGTGATTACTACACGTTCCATATATTTGCTCCTTCATTCCAATATCACGCATTTATCTAATCGCAATTTTTATTCCACGCAGCAAAAAGGTATCACCGGATAATTCGGCAAGAGCAATTTGCGCAGGAATTTTGCGTTCTGATTAGGCGCGGGTTTGCAGCAATACTTTGTGTATTGCAAAAAGCGCAGCAGTGCGGCCGGAGCCTGCACAAGAAACTGCGGCCGGCATCAGAGCGGAAAATTACCGCAAAGTGCCGCAGGCGAATTGTCCGGTGATGCCTTAATAAAGTCCGCCGTCAGCGATGATCGTCTGGCCGGAAATATAGCTTGCAGCGTCGGAGGCCAGAAAGGCAACCACGCCTGCGATCTCCTCCGGCTTGCCGAAACGGCCGAGCGCGATCTGCTTCTTGGCGTTCTCGCGGATGTCCTCGGGCACCTTGTCGCTCATCTCGGTGGCGATCCAGCCCGGAGCGACCGCGTTTACCGTAATGCCGCGCGCACCCAGCTCCTTGGCGGCGGTCTTGGTCATGCCGACCATACCCGCCTTGGCAGCGGTGTAGTTGATCTGGCCGTAGTTTCCGGTGAACGCCGAAACCGAGGTGATGTTGATAATACGGCCCTGCTTTGCACGCATCATCATCGCACCGCACAGGCTGAGCATGTTGAATGCGCCCTTGAGATTGGTGCGGATAACGTCGTCGAACTGGTCCTCCTTCATGCGGACCATCAGACCGTCGCGGGTAATGCCCGCATTGTTGACGAGAACGAACGGTACGCCGATCTCTTCCTTAATTTCCTTGAGCGCGGTGTTGCAGGCGTCATAGTCCGCAACATCCCACTTCTTCACATAAGCGTTAACGCCGTGCGCGCGGCACTTCTCCGCCACAGCCTCAGCCTTTTCGACCGAGGACGCACAGTTGATGAGGACGTCGAAGCCGTCCTGCGCCAGCTTTTCCGCGATTGCCGCGCCAATGCCGCGGGAACCGCCGGTTACGATTGCTAAGCTCATTGTTTACTCCATTCTATAAGCAGGCAAGAGTGAGGAGTTTTCGTATCTCTTCACTCTCCGCTCTTATTCAAATCTCTTGTAAGCGTTCTTCAGAAGGTCTTCTGCCTGCGCGGTCATGCCCTTGAGAATCTCCTCGCACGGATGCAGCTCCTTGAGCATACCCGCAATCTGGCCGGACATGAACGTGCCCTCCTCATAGTTGCCGTCCTGCACGGCCTTGCGCAGCGAACCGGCGGTTGCCTTCTCAAGCTCCTCAAGGGAGGCATTGGTGTTCTGCTTCTCGAGCTCGAGGCACTTGCGCGCCATCGGGGTCTTGAGCGAACGCACCGGATGACCGGACGGACGACCGGTAACAACGGTCGAAATGTCGGTAGCCTTGAGAACGAGCTCCTTGTACTTATCCGAAATATAGCACTCGTTGGATGCAAGGAACACGGTGCCGCACTGTACGCCTTCGGCGCCGAGCATCATGGCAGCTGCCATGCCGCGGCCGTCTGCAATGCCGCCTGCGGCGATGACCGGAATGCTCAGTGCGTCTACGACCTGCGGAACGAGCGGCATGGTGGTCAGCTCACCGATGTGGCCGCCGCCTTCCATACCCTCTGCGATAACCGCATCTGCACCTGCGCGCTCCATGCGCTTTGCCAGTGCAACCGAAGCAACGACCGGCATAACCTTAATGCCTGCGTTCTTCCAGTCCGCGATATACTTGCCCGGATTGCCTGCGCCGGTGGTCAGCACTTCGATCTTCTCGTCGATAGCCAGCTGCGCCAGATCATCCGCATTCGGGGAGAGCAGCATGATGTTCATACCGAGCGGCTTGTCCGTGATGGCACGCGCCTTATGGATCTCCTCACGGATGTAATCCACCGGAGCCGCGCCGCCCGCGATGATGCCCAGACCGCCGGCCTTGGAAACCGCAGCCGCAAGATGATGCTCTGCGATCCACGCCATCGCGCCCTGCACGATCGGGTATTCGATACCGAGAAGTTCTGTGATCTTGGTTTTCATAGGTCATTCTCCCCTTTTATACAGGTAATTTCTTGTAATTCTAAATCTATCAAGTTATTATAGCATATTTTTCACGAAATGTAACCAAATGTTATTGCGCTGAATATCTGGTATCGTACATTTCTGTTGAATATTGTACTGTAATTACAATTTCAGCACAAAAGCGCCATAAGTAAGTCCTCCGCCGAAGCCGGTGCAGACAATGGTCTGACCCTCGTGCAGCAGGCCGTTCTTACGCATTTCGTTCAGGCAGATCGGCACGCTTGCCGACGAGGTATTGCCGAAACGGTCCATATTGACGTAGATCTTCTCCTTCGGCAGATGGTATCTGCGTGCAATAACATCCAGAATACGCAGATTCGCTTGATGCGGTACCACCCAGTCGATTTCCTCTGCGGTGACGCCCGCCCGCTTGAGTGCGGTGTCGATCGCAAGCGGTACGGCTCTTGCGGTGAAGCGCACGACCGGTGCACCCTGCATTTTCAGGAAACGCGCCTTCGGATCCACCGTGCGGTCGCCGGAAAGCGGATCCTCGACCGGCAGGGCTTCCATGTGCAGGTACTCTGCACCCGAGCCGTCTGCCGCAGTGAAGGTAGACAGAATGCCTACCGATTCGTCCTCGGTCGCCTGATAAACGGCCGCAGCGGCACCGTCGCCGAACAGAATGCAGGTCGAGCGGTCGGTGTAGTCCACGATGCGCGAAAGCGTTTCCGCCGAGACAACCAGTACGGTCTTTGCCTTGCCGGATTTAATGTAGCTGTCCGCAATGTCGGTCGCGGAGACAAAGCCGGTGCAGGCATTGTTGATGTCGAACGCGCCGACCTGACGCGCCCCCAGCTTGTCCTGCAGGATAGACGCCGTATTCGGCGTGTTGGTATCCGGCGAGCAGGTGCTGACGAGAATGAGGTCAAGCTCCTCTGCGGTGATGCCTGCGTCCGCGAGTGCGTCCTGTGCGGCACCGAGCGCCAGCTCCCATGTATGTGTATTCTTTGCGATGCGGCGCTCGCGCACACCGGTGCGCTGCACGATCCACTCATCGTTGGTATCTACCATTTTTTCCAGCATGGCGTTGGTCAGGACAAAATCCGGAATGCAGGCGCCCGTGCCGATCAATTTACTGTTGATGATTTCCACGCTCCTAAAAAGTCCAAATCGCTCTCCCAAAAAGCGTGGAAAAGCGACAATAGTTAGATTGACAAAGTATTCTCCGACTATTATAATAAAAGCACAGTAGATTGTCAAGACAGACCGTTATTATTTAGCAACACTTTGTGCGAAAATATCTATTAAAATACGGTGCTGTCAGCGTTTGATTATTATTTTGGAGGAACGAAACGTGAACTACGGTTTTGCATTTTTCCCGGGTCAGGGCGCACAGGCCCCCGGCATGGGCAAGGATCTTTATGAGAACTCGCAGGCTGCCAAGCTGGTTTTTGAGGAAGCAAGCGAAGGCGCCGGTCTGGATGTAGCCAAGCTGTGCTTTGAGAGCGACAAGGAAACGCTCTCCCGCACGGAGAACAGCCAGATCGCTATTTTTACCCATTCCATGGCAGCCTGGGCTGCACTGAAGGAAGCGGGCGTGGAATTCAAGGCAGCGGCAGGCTTCTCGCTCGGTGAATACACCGCACTGGCGGCTGCAGGCGTTGTTTCCCTCGCAGACGGCGTAAAGATCGTTTCCATGCGCGGCAAGCTGATGCAGCAGGCTGCGGACTCGATCGACGGCGGCATGGCGGCTATCCTCGGACTGGAGGACAGCGTAATTGAAGAAGCCTGCGCGAAGGTGACCTCCGGCGTTGTTCGTCCGGTAAACTATAACTGCCCGGGTCAGCTGGTTATCGCAGGTGAAAAGGCGGCTCTGGCAGAGGCGATCGAAAACTGCAAGGCTGCAGGCGCACGCCGTGCGCTCCCGCTTGCGGTATCCGGTGCATTCCACACCCCGCTGATGGCAAAGGCTGCCGCAGAGCTGCGCGCTTACGTTGCGGACTTTACCTTCTCCGCACCAAAGATGGATATTTACTCCAACCTCGACGGCAAGGTTTACGACTGCTCCGACCTGCCGGCACACCTCGAGCAGCACATGATCTCTCCGGTTCGCTGGACGCAGCTGGTGAAGAACGGCATGGCTGCCGGTCTGACCTCGGCGTGCGAGATCGGTCCGGGCAAGACGCTGACCGGCTTTGCGGGCAAGATCAGCAAGGAGCTGACCTGCAAGACCGTGCAGGATATGGCAGGCGTCGAAGCCGCCTGCCACTAAGGGGGACAGCGTCCCCCTTAGTTACCGAGGCAGTTTCCTTGGGAACTGCCTCGGATAACCCCCTCTCGTCCGCACGGCGGACGAGGCTCGGGACACGTGTCCCGAGGCAGTGGGATAAAAGTCAGGTACACGCCCTGACTTTTATAGAGAATTGAATGCGGCGCACTGCGGTGCGCCTGTCCTGCCTGTTTCGGCTTTGCCGAAATGCGGCAGGAGCTGCAAAAAAAATTGCACGCCCTTGGGCGTGCTCTTTTTTTACTGTGGAACGGTAAAATCCGCTTTATCCCAGAAAGCCCAAATGCTCCAGCAGGATTTTGAGACCCATCAAAATCAGCACGATACCGCCGAACAGCTCTGCGCGGGACTTGTACTTTGTGCCGAACACATGGCCGATCTTCACGCCGATGCACGACAGCACAAACGTGGTTGCACCGATGAACGACACCGCCGGAACGATATCGACCTGCAGGAATGCAAACGTCACGCCGACCGCAAGTGCATCAATGCTCGTGGCAACCGCAAGCGGCAGCATGGTCATAAAGCGGAACGAATCGCTGACGCTTTCGTCATCGTGCTCGCGCGACTCGCGCACCATGTTTGCGCCGATAAGCCCCAGCAGCACGAAGGCGATCCAGTGATCAATGCTTGTGATGAGCGACTGAAAACGCACGCCGAGTGCATAGCCGATGAGCGGCATTAAAAGCTGAAAGCCGCCGAAATACAGTCCGCAGATGACCGCGTGCTTAGCCTTGAGCGTGCGCACGCTCAGTCCCTTGCAGACAGACACCGCGAACGCATCCATCGACAGACCGACTGCGATTAAAAACAACTCCAATAAACCCATTTTCTTGTCCTCCTCAGTCGTTTATCCGGCGGAAAACAGGCACAAAAAAAGACCCATCTGCCGCGTAGAACAGATAAGTCTCGTCATTTCATGCAAAACCAGAGGAGCGTCCTCCCCAGTATGTTGGCTCTGCCGCGCGGCGGAACGCTCCGCGCCGACTACTCCCTTATTGCGCTTTATGATAGCATATGCGCAGCCGAAAGTCAATATGCGGGCAAAATTGTTGCCCTATGCAAACCGAAAAGCCGATACGGAAACGGCGGCACAGACTGTCCGGTGTGCCCGAACCGCGCAGGCGGTTCGCCCTGTCCGGGCGGGGAGCTTTGCCGTGAACCACAGCGGGGAATTGCCGCTACGCGCGGCAGGCGCACAAGAGGGTAGACAACCTGCGGTTTTCCACCCTCTTGTGAATCTCCCCTTTTCCCTACTACCTTGGGTGCAGACGGTAGACTGCGTAAGCAGGAAAAGGACGCGGCAGTCGGGTTACCTCAGCGTGTCTTTCTCCGCCTTTTCGCAGTTCACAGACAGCGTACTGCTACACATGCGGGTTAATCAACGCAGAGTGCGGCACAAGGTGAATTGCCCAAAGGGCAAGAGAGGGTCCTCTGGAGGATGACAGTGCCGCACAACTCGTAAGTCTGGAGTTTGCGGACAGCACCTACGGATTAGGCGTTCGGTGCAATTTATCCTCGCAGGTGCCGTGCGTTACAACGTGCCAAGGATTTGCGCGACACGGGTATGTCGCGCCTGCGTAGAGTTAATCTTATGTGTAGCAGTACGGTCTCCGACACTGCGAATAGGTTGCGAAAGATGCGGAAGAAAAAATCCTCTGCCGTTCCCTTTTTTCGCAGCGGTCACATGTCGGCAATCTGCGCCAGACCCTCCAAGGGAAAGGGGTGATTCATAAGAGGGTGGAAACCGTAGGTGTCTACCCTCTTGTGCCCCCGCCGGGTAGGCGCACTCCCCGCTGAGGTTCAGCGAAAAACCCCCCCGCCCGTCAGGGGCGAACACGCTGACGCAGTTCGTGTGCCCCGCTCAGCCGGTGCAGAGAAACAGGCTGCCGCCCGGAAAGGGCGAACCGTTCACACGGTTCGGGCACACCGGAAAGTCCGTGCCGAGAAATCTTCGCTCGAAAAGCGCACGCTGGCGCAACTCTCCCAACGTTTTCCCTTGTGCAATGCCGCAAAATGCGCTATACTTATTTTATATGACTTGAAAAAAGAGGTTACAGCAATGAAACTCCAAACCAGACTGGCGGTGCTGGTGTGCAAGGCATCGGGCGCTGTTCTGCGCAAGCTGGGCCGCGGCGGCACCAACCTGCCGGGCAAGCTGGCACTGAAAATTGATAAAAATATTCTGGGTGAGCTGTCGCGCGGCGTAAAGGTCACGGTCGTGACCGGCACGAACGGCAAGACCACCACCTCCCGCATGATCGAGCAGGCGTTTGCCGATGCGGGACTCAAATATTTCTCCAACAAGTCGGGCGCGAACCTGCTGACCGGCATCATCGCGGTATTTGCACAGCACGCCACCCTGTCCGGCAAATGTCCGTACACGCACGCGCTCATCGAATGCGACGAGGCGGCCTTCCGCAAAACGAGTGAATACCTGCCGGTCGAATGTCTGGTCGTCAACAACATTTTCCGCGACCAGCTTGACCGCTACGGCGAAATTACGCACACGCTCAACGCCATCCGCGAGGGTATCACGCATGTGCCGAATGCAACGCTCTGCCTGAACGCAGACTGCTCGCTCACCGCTTCCCTTGCGGACAGCGTGCCGAACAAGATCGTCTGGTTCGGCGTGAATGTCCCGATCTACAAGGAGACCGCGCACGAGCTGTCCGACGCGCCGTACTGTATCCACTGCAAGACCGAATATGAGTACGATTACATCACCTACGGTCATCTCGGCGGCTTCCGCTGCCCGAAGTGCGGCTACCACCGCCAGACACCGCAGGTCGCTGTCACCAAGGTGCTCGCCACCGGCGCGGACTCGTCCGACATCGTACTGGACATCTTCGGTCACGAGCACGAGGTACACGTCAACCTGCCGGGCGGCTACAACATCTACAACGCCGCCGCAGAGGCCGCTGTCGCGCATGTTGTCGGCATTGATGAGCAGACCGCGGTCAGCGCGCTTTCTCAGTTTGAGTGCGGCTTCGGCCGTGCCGAGCAGTTCAAGCTCGGTCAGGCACAGGCGCGCATGATGCTGGTGAAGAATCCTGCCGGCTTCAATCAGGTCATCAACCTAATCGCGCACGACGAGGGCAATTACAAGCTGGCGTTCCTGCTCAACGACCGCTTCGCGGACGGCACGGACATCAGCTGGATCTGGGACGTGGATTTTGAGGCACTCGCTGACCAGCAGGTGCGCTTTACACGCGTACTGGTTTCCGGCGTGCGTGCGGATGATATGGCGCTGCGTCTCAAGTACGCAGGCTTTGCCCCCGAGCGTATCGAGGTTATCCGCGAGTACGACAAGCTGCTGACCGAGATCGGCTCGGATGAGACACCGGCGTTCCTTATGCCGACGTACACCGCCATGTTCGACCTGCGCGGTGAGATCAGCAAACACACAGACGTCAAGGCGTTCTACGAATAAGGGGGGCAACTGCAATGGAACTGAATATCTGCCATCTTTACCCCGACATTCTCAATCTGTACGGTGACCGGGGCAACATTATCACGATGAAGCGCCGTCTGGAGAGCCGCGGCATCAGCGTCAATGTGGACGAGTGCTCGATCGGTCAGCCGCTCGATGTGGACAAGTACGACATTTTCTTCATCGGCGGCGGACAGGACTTCGAGCAGGAGGTGCTGCTGCGCGACCTCGCCTCCGGCAAGGGCAAGGACATCTGCACCGCTGTTGAGGAGGAGAAGGTGTTCCTCGCCATCTGCGGCGGCTACCAGATGCTCGGCCAGTATTACAAAACGTGGGACGGCGTGCAGCTCGACTTCATCGGCGCGATCAACGTGCACACCATCGGCGCGAAAGAGCGCATGATCGGCAACTACATGTACCGCACAACGCCCGAGAGCAGCGGCTCCATCGTGGTCGGCTTTGAGAATCACTCGGGCAAAACCTATCTCGGTGAGGATGTCGCGCCGCTCGGCATGATGATCAAGGGCTACGGCAACAACGGCGAGGACCAGACCGAGGGCGCACGCTACAACAACGTGTTCGCCACCTACTCGCACGGCTCGCTGCTGCCGAAGAATCCCGTGCTGTGCGACTTCATCCTGCAGACCGCGCTCGACCGCCGCTACGGCAAGACCGAGCCGCTCGTGCCGCTCAACGATACTCTTGAGCTGAACGCGCACAATTATATGGAGCAGCGATTGAGCAAGTAATTAGGAATTTGGAATGAGTAATTCGTAATTGACGCGGTGACGGAGATTTCCTGCACCGGCTTTGCGGGGTGCCCGAACCGCGTGAGCGGTTTGCAATTTCCGGGCGAGGACATTGCGGCGTCCGCCGCGGGGACAAAGAGGAAGATTCACAAAAAGGAGGAAACCGTTGGTTTCCTCCTTTTTGTGCGCCTGCGGCAATACTCTCCGCCCGGAAAGAGCGTACCGCTGCGCGGTTCGTGTGCACCGGAAAGCGAGTGCAGAGAAAAACCGCCGCCGGTCAGCCAACCCATTACGCAATTCCTAATTCCTGCTTAAAATCCTTCTCTATGCACCAACTGATACAGCAGTGCATTGACAATGGACGCGGCTACATTCGAGCCGCCCTTGCGGCCTCGTGCGATGATATACGGCGTGTTCCCGCCGATGAACAGCTCCTTCGCCTCGACCACGTTGACAAATCCGACCGGCACGCCGATGACGAGCGCAGGCGCGACAATGCCTTCCTCAATCAACTCATGCAGACGGATAAGCGCGGTCGGCGCATTGCCGATGGCGAAGAGGAGCGGGCCTTCCAATTTGGCGGCGTGCTCCATCGAAACGACCGCCCGCGTGACACCGCGAGCCTTGGCCTCGCTTGCCACCTGCTCATCTGCCATCAGGCAGACCGCCTTTCCGCCGAGCTTTGCCAGCGTCGCCTTGCTCACCCCGGAGAGCGCCATATTGGTATCGGTGACCACCGTTGCCCCTGCCGCAAGCGCGGCTTTTGCCTTTTTAATCACGTCCGGCGAGAACGCGAGACTGTCCGCGTAGTCAAAATCCGCCGTGGTGTGAATGACGCGCTTGACCACCTCAGCGATGCCCGCCGGAAACGTGCGCTCGCCCAGCTCGGCGGTGATGATCTCAAACGACCGCTTTTCGATGTCCTGCGGCTTCATGTATCCGTTCAAAATTCAATTCCCTCCCGCGCAGCGATACCCTTCTCAAACGGATGCCGCTGCATTTTCATTTCTGTAATGTAGTCCGCGTGTGCCTGCAGCGCTTCGGACGGACCCCGTCCGGTCAGTACGACCTCGAGCGTTTCCGGTTTGGTCTCGAGGAAGTCCGTGACCGTTTTCTCATCCAGAAAGCCGCACGAGATTGCCGCGCAGACCTCATCCAGCACGAGCAGCCGCGCGTGCTCCCGCACGGCAAAGCCGGTTGCCGCATCGAAGGTGCGGGTGAGCGCGTCCGCTGTCTCCCGCTTCTCCGCATCCGTCATGCGGAACGAGAACTTGCCGACCGGATTGGCTGCCATAACGGTCACTTCGGGCAATTTCGCCAGCACACGGCATTCACCCGAGGTCCCATCCTTGAGAAACTGCGCGAACACGACCTTGTTTCCGCGGCCCGCGCAGCGCACCGCCAGACCGACCGACGCCGTAGTTTTGCCCTTGCCGTCGCCGCAGTAAATATGAATGAGTCCTGTCATGCTTTTCCCTCCATAATGTGGTAAATCCACTCCATATCGAGCGATTTTCGCACCGAATCCGCCAGTTTGTCATACTGCTGCTCCTTGTAGGCGTGTGTGTCGAGCGCTTCACCGGTGAGCGTCACGCCCTTCTTTTTCGCCAGTGCTTGCGCCGTCCGCAGCGCCGCCTCCGGTGCATCGAACACGCCGTGCAGATAGGTGCCGAAGGCGTTTTCCGTCTGACAGCCGTCCTCGATTTCGCCTTCCCTGCGAAGCAATCGAACGAGCGGCTTTGCACTCGCGTCGCGCACGGTTTCGCCCATGTGAATCTCGTAGCCCTCAACCGCCAGACCGCTCAAATCGGACAGCACGCCGTCAATCTCAAGCAGCGTGCCGCGCGTCTGCGTCGTGGTCTTGCTCGGGCGGAACACCGTGTCGATCGGCAGCAGATTCATGCCGCGCAGACTGCCGCCGCCCTCGGTATTATCCGGGTCGGACACCGTGCGTCCCATCATCTGATAGCCGCCGCAGATGCCGAAAACCGGCGTACCTGCCGCGTGCGCCTTGAGAATCTGCGCCTCCATGCCGCTCTCGCGCAGCCAGCGCAGGTCTGCCAGCGTGGACTTGGTGCCCGGCAGGATAATCAGGTCGGCTCCGGCAAGCTGCGCCGGTTTGTCCGCGTACGCAACGCTCACGCCGGATACACGCGAAAGTGCGGAAAAATCCGTGAAATTGGAAAGACGCGGCAGCTTTACCACCGCAATGTTCACCAGTGCGGGAGCAGCCTTTGCGTCCAGACGCTCGGACAGGCTGTCCTCATCGTCGATGTCAAAATGACCGTACGGCACCACGCCGATAACCGGCTTGCCGGTCAAATCCTCGAGCTGCGTCAGACCCGGCCGCAGAATCTCCACGTCGCCGCGGAATTTGTTGATGATGAGACCGTGAATGCGCGCCTGCTCGTCCTCATCGAGCAGCTTGACCGTGCCGTACAGCGACGCGAACACGCCGCCGCGGTCTATATCGCCGACCAGCAGAACGGGCGCATCCACCAGCTTCGCCAGACCCATATTTACAATATCATCCTGCTTGAGATTGATCTCTGCCGGACTGCCCGCCCCCTCGATCACGATAATGTCGTTCTCGGCGGCAAGACTGTCAAATGCGTCCTTGATAATGGGCAAAAGCGCCTTTTTGTGCCCCCAATACTCCCGCGCGGTGCGGTTTCCTTGCGCCTCGCCCATGATGATGACCTGCGAGCCAACATCGCTCGTCGGCTTGAGCAAAATCGGGTTCATACGCACATCGGGCGCGATGCCCGCCGCCTCGGCCTGCACGACCTGTGCGCGGCCCATCTCCCTGCCGTCCGCCGTGATGAACGAGTTGAGCGCCATGTTCTGTGACTTGAACGGCGCAACGCGGTAGCCGTCCTGCCGGAAAATCCGGCACAGGGCCGCGCAAAGCAGGCTTTTGCCGGCATTTGAGCATGTGCCCTGTATCATGATAATTTTTGCCATTTGCAAACCTCCCGCATAATGGAAAATCGAAAATGGAGAATGGAAAATGTCACTGCCCTTGCGCCCGCGGCGCTGTCAAATCCGCGCAAAGTGCGTACCTTCATTCTCCATTATCCATTTTCAATTATCAATTTGATTGCGTTTAGCAAGCACTTGCTTGCTTCTCTCGTTTTTACGGCAACGCGATAATATCCTGCCGAAAGTCCGCGATAATTATCGCAGTTTCGTATCATTATGCCGTGTTCCGCGAGTTTTTCGTGCAGTCCGGTATCGTTTGAACGGAACAGCAGAAAGTTGGCCTCGCCCGGAAAGACGGTCAGTCCGCAGGCTGCAAGTCCGTCGGATAAAAACCTGCGTTCCTTGGCAATGCGTTTGGCGGTTTCCGTGGCCCAGTCCGGCTCGTTTGCCGCCGCGACGGCGCACGCCTGCGCGATGACCGACACGTTCCACGGCTGTCCGGCATGGTATAATTTCTCAATCAGCGCCGCGTCCGCCGTCATGCACCAGCCGAAGCGCACACCGGGCACGGCGTACATTTTCGTGTACGCGCGCAGGATGATCAGGCCGGGATCGGATTCCAGCAGGTCTTTCAGTGTGTGCTGCGCGGCGTCCTCCAGAAAGTCATTGAAACACTCATCCACAACCGATTTTACGCCGTTTTCTGTACATTTTCGGACGATTTTCCGCAGAAGCTCCGGTTGGGCGGTTCGCCCGGTCGGATTGTTCGGATTGCAGAGATAAACCGCATCCAAATCCGGTGAAATCTCGTCCAAAATACGTTCTGTGAGCGCAAAACCGTCCGTTTCCCGCAGATTATGCACCCGAATCTCCGCACCTGAGAGCGTGCGCTCGTACTCCGCAAAGGTCGGTGCTGTGAGAAGTACCTTGCGCGGTTTCAGCACCGCCGCAAGACGGTCGAGCACATCCGCCGCACCGTTGCCGCAGTACAGAAAATCCGGATTGACGCCTTCTCTCGCACCAATCGCCTGCCGCGCGGCGCGGCAAAACGGGTCGGGATACTGCGTGCAGTTATCCACAGCCCTGTTCATGGCCGCGCGTACCGCGTCCGGTATGCCGAACGGATTGATGTTCGCGGACAGGTCGAGCGGCGCGAAGCCGTGGCGGTCGATGTAGGTTTGGATATCGCCGCCGTGGACATAGGTTGGCAATGTTGTCACCCTTTCAAATACGAATTTTCTCTCTCGCACAGCATCCTAACTTTTTACGATCAGGCGGATTACACAGCACAGCACCAGCGCAAACACGCTTGCTGCCGTCATCAGATCGACCGCTGCGAGAATATCCGTGCGGTCTACGCGGCGGATCGGATCACCGAAGGCGGCCTTTTTAACGACTTTGCCGAAGTAGCTGGCATCGCCGCCGAGCTGGATGTGCAGCGCGCCCGCGCACGCGGACTCGGTCTGACCGGCGTTCGGACTTTTGTGCTTATTGCGGTCTCGGCGATAAATCCGCAGCGCATTTCGGTTATCGAGATGCAGCATTCCGGCACCGGCGATCATGCACAGTGCGGACAGTCTGGCAGGAATAAAGTTGAATAAATCATCCATTTTTGCCGAAAATTTGCCGAAATACTCGTACTTTTCGTTATGATAGCCGACCATGGAATCCAGCGTGTTGACCGCCTTGTACAGCATGCCGAGCGGCGCTCCGCCGATGAGCATGAACACGAGCGGCGAGACCACACCGTCCGTCAGGTTCTCAGCCACGGTCTCAACAGCGGCCTTGACAACGCCCTCCTCGGACAGCTCTGCGGTGTCGCGGCCGACGTACCACGCGATGGCCTTGCGGCCCTCCGCAAGCGACTGCTTGATCGCGCCGTAGACATGGCAGCCGGCGTCTGCGAGGCTTTTTCGTGCGAAAATCATCCAGCAGAGCAGCGTTTCGACGGCAAAACCGAACCAGAAGTTCACATGATACAGCCAGCGCAGAAGGAAAAACGGCACGGCAAAGCTCACACCGCAGGTGATGAGCCAGAGTAAAATTCCGGCGAATGTCAGTGCCGCGGGCGTTGCGGGAAAGATGCGGCGCAGCACTTTTTCAGCCGCTGAGATGAGTTTTCCGACCGCACATACCGGATGCGGCAATTTTTTCGGGTCTCCGAGCAGCCAGTCGAGCGCAAAGCCAAGCAGCACGGCAAGGGTTATCGTCATGGTTGTTCTCCTTTGATGAATTGCGGCACGCCTGCAATCACGCGCACGACTGCGTCTGCTTTCTGTGCCAAAGCACAGCACAGACGACCAACCGCTTCACGCCAGTTTTCGTCCGCACGGTCGATAGGAACGATGCCGCAGCCGATCTCATCGCAGGTGATAACGTGTCCGCACAGCGTATCAGCGAGTGACAGCGGGTCTTTGTCTTCCTTCAGCATTTTTCGCACGATTTCGTGCAGATTTTCAATTCTCGGCAGGTCTGCATACAGGTTTTCGGCAACTTTTCGTTTCCCCTGATATGCGCCGCCAATGATGAGCACGGTCATAAAATCAGCCCTCCAATCGCTGCTGCCGCAAGCGTGATCAGTTCCGACAGCGAGATGCAGAATCCCGCCAAGTCTCCGGTGACACCGCCGAACACACGGCGGCTTATGTGCTCATGCACAGCATACCACACAACGAGCACGATAACGAGCACTTTTGCCGCAGCAAGCGCGTGCGGCACGCGGTATATCCACAATCCGAGAAGCACCGCAAACAGAACAAATTCAGCAACTAACATGCGCGATACCGCGCGTTTATCGCTGTTTTCTGCAAAAATATGTGCAAGTCCGCTGTCTTTTGCACACGGTGACGCAACCACCTTGCGGCCGCCCATCGCCCGTGCGAAAGCAAATCCTGTGCATGCCAGCGGAAGAAGCACAGGCCGGTCGTAAATCTGGGCAAAACACCCGACCTCGGCCAGCAGGAATGCCATCAGCCAGAGCGGCCCAAACGCGCCAACGTGCGGGTCCTTGAGGATGGCCAGCCGCTTTCCCCGGTCGCCGAACGAGCACAGCGCGTCGCAGGTGTCGCACAGGCCGTCCAGATGAATGCCGCCGGACACCGCCAGAGGAATCAGCGCTGCGATCGCAGCGTAAAACACACCTGCTGCGCCGAAATGCATGCAAAATGCGAACCAGAACCACTCTATCGCACCGATCAGCACACCGATGAGCGGCAGGAAGCCAAGTGCCCACCGCATGGTCTGTTTTTCCCAGTTCACCTGCGGCACAGGTATCGCTGAATACATCGAAAACGCCACTAAAAGGCCGCTTATCACACTTTTCAAGGCTGTTTTCCCCCTTTTATCGGCAGTAAAATGCCGCATACCGATTCATATACCGCATCAGCCTGTTCGGTCAGCGCCTGATGCAGTTCGCCTAATATCTTGATATATTGCAGGGTTTCCGGCGGGTACGGCACGCCGTCCGCAAAGATTTCGTTGGAAACGATAACCAGCGTTTCACAGTATTTTTGCAGATTATCCACGCCTGCAACAATGCTGTCGAACGCCGATCCTACGCCTGCGCCTTCCGGCGCAAACAGCTCGTTTGCCAGCAAATTGCCCAAATCCTCGAGCAAAATTCCGTCGTATTGCTGAGAGAGCCTGAGATTCGCTAAATCAAGTGTTCTCTCCACCGTAGCGAACCCTTTTCCCGCACGAAGCGCCCGATGCCGCGCAATCCGCGCCTCTGCAGACTTGCCGAACGGCTGCATGGTCGCCAGATATAATCGACTCTGTGCTTTTTCACACAACAGCCGTTCCGCGTGCTCCGACTTGCCCGAAGCCGCTCCGCCGGTCACTAAAATCAGCATTTTCGCTCCCCTTTCTTAATTAGACTTGCAATCCGCTCTGATTTTCGATACAATAACTTTATCCGAGTAAGTTGAGGTAAGGAAAAATGGAGCTGCATTACGATATCACCAAACAGGATTTTATTGATTTTAATTTGAATTATTACAACAATAATGCGATTGTTCAACGCAGCATTCGCACCATGAGAATCGCCACTGCGGCTATTGTCATTCTCGGCGGCAGTGCGCTCATGTACTGGCTGCACACGCTCACGCCGGTTTCCATCGCGGTTTACGTTGCGCTCGCTGCCGTCTGCTTCTGGGGCACACCGCGCTATATGCGTCATAAAATGATCAAAAATATCGAGAAAATCCTCAAGAACGCGAAGAACAAACAGCTTTGCGGACCGAAAACGCTCACGCTGCGTGAAAGCGAATTCGAGCTGTCCGGCGAGAACGAAGATACCGTTTACCAGTATTCGGCCGTTCAGCGCACCGCAACCGATGACAAGCATTATTATATTTTTGTTGATGAATTCTCCGCGGTCATCGTGCCGTTCTCAGCGTTTGAAAACGATGCGCAGAAGCAGGAGTTCTATAACAAAATCACCGCAAATATCGCGGATGAAGCTCTGAAATGCTAAGAATTTGAACCGTAAGCACCGAGTTAACGCTCGGTGCTTTTTGCTGCACACAGTATTCCTGCAAAGAATGCGGGCAGATCGCATTTATCGGCGTTACACACAATATTTATATAAAAATTTGTGCTATCTGTCAGACAAACAACTACTTTTGCGGCTGATATGCCTCCATTCCAATGTCCGCGAAGCTCACCATTTCCCGATATGGCGCCAGTGCCAGGTCCAAAAGCGCCACGCCGGCCGCCGCGCCTGTCCCTTCCCCGAGGTGCATGCCCGCCGTCAGGAACGGTCGCTTGCCGAGTGCATCGAGCAGCAAAATGCTCGCCGGTTCGTCCGATCTGTGCGCTGCGACCATAAAATGCACAGATTGCGGACACAATCGCACGGCGAGAAGCGCCGCCGCGCACGAAATCACGCCATCAAGCACGACCGGAATGCGCTGCGCCGCCGCACCCAGATACAGGCCGCACAAACCCGCGATATCCAAACCGCCGACCTTGTGCAGCACGTCGATCGAGTCATTCGGGTCGGGTTTGTGAAGCGCCAGCGCCGCCTCGATCACTGCGATTTTTCGCTCCAGCCCGGCCGTTGACAGACCCGCTCCGCGTCCTGTGACCGCCGCAGCCTCCGCGCCGGTGAGCGCCGCCGTGACTGCCGCGCTCGTAGTCGTGTTGCCGATGCCCATTTCGCCGCCAATGAGCAGCGAATATCCCTTTTCGGCACACATTTCCGCCATTTTAATGCCGATTTCGACCACTTCGAGCGCCTCTTTCCGCGTCATGGCAGGCTCATGTGCAAGGTTTGCAGTTCCGCGCCGAACGGCAAATTGCAGCACTTTTTCGCTCTTTATTGGCTGTGTAATACCGATATCGACCGGAAATACATCCATTCCGAGATGTTTTGCCATCAAACACACGGTGGACTCGCCGCGGCCCATATTTTCCGCGACCGTGGCTGTCACCTCCTGCCCGCACTGCGTCACGCCCTCGGCGACCACGCCGTTGTCCGCGCAGAAAACAACCGCTGCACGTCTGGAAATATCCGGCACTGGCTGACCGAGAATACCCGCAAGCTGCACAATCGCGTCCTGCAGAAGACCCAGTCCACCGAGCGGCATGGCAATATTTGCAAAGCGGTTTCGCGCCGCCGTCATGCTTTTCTCATCCAGCGGCCGGATGGCAGAAACAGTCTGTTCAAGTGTCATTTTCCGCTCCTTTCTGCGCATTTTCGGACAAAATTCGCTGCAATTTCAGTTTTCGCACGGAAATACAAATGCGGAAATCCTGCGTAGAGTGTGTCCGACGCAAAGCCGCAGTCCCACGCGCGCCCGTTTGGCTTGACCGCGCGAAAATCTGTGCCATTATCCACAGCCTGTGCATAATGGAACTCGTGCACAGGAAATTGTCCACCGGCTTCGCACAGCAGGTTATCACTGTTTGCCGTGAGCGTGACATAGCCGAACGGCTGCAGCCTGTGCGTCATGTGCGCCGAAGTCGGCAGCACGCCTGCCATTGCCGCGCCGTCGAGCGACTGCAGCAGATAAAGAAATCCGCCGCATTCGGCAACTGTCGGCAAACCGTTTAGAATCGCTGTTTTGATAGAATCTCGCATGATTTCATTCTCTGAAAGCTGTTTTTCGTACAATTCCGGATATCCGCCGCCAAGGTACAGACCGTCGATATTCTCCGGCAGCCGCTCGTCTGTGAGCGGCGAAAACGGCACAAGCTCTGCCCCCAGTTCACGCAGCACATCGAAGTTATCCTCGTAATAGAAGCAGAATACACGGTCCTTGGCTACCGCGATCCGCACCGGAAAATCGGTCGCACGAGCGAGCGGCATATGCGTATCGGTCAACGGTTTCGCCGTCTGTGCTAATGCACACAATGCGTGGAGGTCAATGCCTTCCTCTGCCGCATCCGCGAGCCGATCAATTTTCTCACGCAGGTCGGACAGCTCGTCCGCCGTCACCAGACCGAGGTGGCGATCAGGTATTTCGGCCTCCGGAACCGGCGGCAAAAAGCCGAGCACAGGCAGCCCCGCTTTCTCTGCAATTTGTTTGTAAAACGAGTACATTCCCGCCGAAACGCCGTTCAAAATCACTCCTGCAAGCGTATTTTCCGCAAATGTGCGGAACCCGTGAATCTGTGCCGCAAGCGACAGCGACTGCCCCTTAGGCCGCACGATCAGCACCGCAGGCGTGCCGGTTGCGCGGGCCAGATGCGCCGCCGAAGCCGTATCCGTCGTACCGGAAACGCCGTCGTAAAAGCCCATGACGCCCTCGATCACGCCGAAACCGTCCGGCCGGATATGCCGCGCAAGCTGACTGCGAATACCGGCCTCGTCCTCGAAAAACAGGTCTAAATTGCGGCTCGGAACGCCCAAAACCGCCGTGTGGAACATCGGGTCGATGTAGTCCGGACCGCACTTGAACGCGCTGAGTGTTACGCCGCGGCGCTGCAGCGCCCGCAGAATCGCGGTCGTGACCGTCGTCTTTCCGCAGCCACTGCCGGTGCCCGCAAGCAGCAGTCTTGGTGCATTATTTTGTGTCATTTGCGGCCCTCCCGGACAGAATAAACACCGGATTGTTCGCAGTCAGCATGGTGTACGCGCCGACCGGCTTGCCGCGCGTGGCTGCCAGCTGTGTGACCTCGATGTCAGAAAACCCCAATTCTTTCAAGGCCGTCTGCGCCGCAAACAAGGTCTCGAGCGCAATCGCGTTCACGACCACGCGGACTTCCGGATTTTTCTCCCTGGCAAGTGCCAGAATCTCCCGCATTCTGCCGCCGCTCCCGCCGACGAACACGCAGTCCGGTGCCGGAAGGTCCTCCAGCGCCTCCGGTGCAAATCCTTCAACGATTTTTACATTATATCCGCCGAGTTTTGTGCGGTTTTCACGCAAGAGCGCGACCGCTTCCGGCTTTCGCTCGACGGCATAAACCGTGCCGTCGCCAGCCTTGCGCGCCAGCTCGAGCGTGACCGCACCGGTGCCCGCACCCACGTCCCAAACCGTGTCGGTCGGTCGGACAGTCAGGCGGTTCACCGACACCCACCGGACCTCTTCCTTGGTCATCGGCACCTTTCCGCGCGTGAGCATTTCATCTCGAATCGGTTCGTTTTTGTTCGCCGCACGCGGATTTTCGATCAGCAGAACCGCTAAATCCGGGCATGAAAGCTGCGCGATCTCTGCGGCTGTGCCGTGCACAATCCGCTCATTTTCCGCGCCGAGATTTTCCCCGAGATGAACAGAGAGCGCGCCCAATCCCGCATCCGTAAGGCTGTTGCAAACCGCCTGCGCGTTGTTCTCGCCGCCGGTCAGCGCAAATGTTGCCGCATGGTAACTTACGGCACCGAGAATATTTCCTGCGCGACCGTGCAGGCTCTTAAAACACAGATTTTCGTAGGAAATGCCGCATTTCGCGCACATATACTGCATGCTTGACAATCCCGGCACGAGTGTTACCCCGCCGTATGGCAGGAGCCGCTCGCGCAGCTTTCCGGCCGCGCTGAAGAATCCCACATCGCCGGAAACGAGCAGAGATATGTGCTTTTCTGTGCACTGTATTGCCCGCTCAGCCAGCTCGGAGAACGCGCACACCTCAGCTTTGGCGGTCAGCGCCGCGAGCCGTTTTGTCGCGAACACCGCCTCCGCCGTTTCCAACGCGCGAACCGCTTCGCCGGTCAGCGTATCCGCCGTGCCCATGCCCGCCCCGATGATGGTGAATATGCGCTGCACTTTTTCCGGCTGTAAGCCGAGCAAATCCGCGAGAAATCTCTGCATTTCCACCTGATTTTTTCCGTTTTCCACACGCGGACGCGCAATGACCAGTACCTTTGCGCCGACCTCCTCGGCTGCCGCGACCTTCTCCGCAAAGCCGCCGGACGCGCCGGTGTCCTTGGTCACGAGGATTTTTGCGCCGGTCTCGCGCAGCAGCGCCGCGTTCATCGCCTGCGAAAACGGGCCCTGCATGGCGATGATGTGCGCGCCCGGGAAGCCGAGTGCGGCGCACTTTTCGAGCACCGACGCGGTCGGCAGCACGCGCGGGAACAGGCGCGTTTGGAAGTCCTGCACCGCCGTGTACGCTTCCAGTTCTTTACTTCCTGTGGTGAGCAGGACCGCGCCCTTGTGCGCGTTCAGCCAGTCAACTGCGGCGGCTGTGTCCAGCACGATTTCGCAGTTCTGATAAGGCAGGGCAGGCCGCAGCAGCCGCTCGTAGCGTGCGCCCGATTTCGCACAGGCCGCCCGCAGATTGTCGGTCACAGCCGCCGCGTACGGATGCGTTGCGTCGATGAGCAGCGTGTCCGAGGTCAATCGCTTTTCCATCTCCCGCTCATCCAAACGGCCCTCGTGAACCGTGATTCCCGCCATCGGCTCCATTACTGCTGCGCCATACTCTGTGGCAACAAAAACCTCCGCCTGCACGTTATTTTTCGACAAAAACCGGCACAAATCATGTCCTTCTGTCGTACCGGAGAAAATCATCAGCTTCATACGCCGCGATACCCCCTCGGCGTGACCATGCGGCCGTCCATCACGCGCGTGCGGCTGTTGCCGACAAACACAGTGGTCAGCATATCGACCTGTGTATCACGCAGCTCACCGAGCGTTGTAAGCGTGCAGCTTTCGCCTTCTCGGCCAATGCTGCGCACCAGACCGCAGACGGTTTCCGGCGACACGATCTCCAGCAGAATATCGCAGGCTCGGCGCAGATGGTCGGTGCGCTTTTTGCTCGACGGATTGTACAGCACGATGCAGAAATCGCCAGCCGCTGCGCCGCGCAGACGCTGCTCGATCTTGTCCCACGGCGTGAGCAGGTCGGACAGGCTGATGCAGGCAAAGTCGCATGTCAGCGGCGAGCCGAGCACGGCGCCGCCCGAGCAGGCCGCCGTGATGCCCGGAATAACCTCGACCTCGAGGTTCGGCTCGTGCTCGCAAAGCTCGAGCAGCAGGCTCGCCATGCCGTACACACCTGCATCTCCCGAGGACACAACAGCGACCGTTTTGCCCTGTTTTGCCGCCTCAACCGCCGCTTTGCAGCGCAAAACCTCGCGTGTCATGCCGGATTCGATGCGCTCCTTGCCCGAAATGAGGTTCTCGATCAAATCAAGGTACAGGCCGTAGCCTGCCACGCAGTCACATTTTTCCAGAGCACGCACTGCGCGCAGCGTCATCTGCTCCTCGCCGCCCGGCCCGATGCCGATGCAATACAGCTTCATGCTTCACCCTCCCGTTCTTCAAACGTCACGCGCCAGTCCGGCACGGCGACAGCCGCCGTCACGCCGTTCTGCGCGAATTTGTGCAAGATAAGTGTGCCGTTCTGTGCTGCGCACACAGCCGCGCGTTCGCACACATTATCTACGCCGACGGTCTGCTGCACGAACGCCGACCGGCTGAATTCGCCTTGTGCGTCCTGCAGCTGCTCGGCCGTAAAAGTACGGAACGGCAGTCCGTGTTTTTCGCAAAACAGCAGCAAACCCGGCTCATTCTGCTTGATATCAATGCTCGCCGCGCCGCAGATCGCCTGCCAAGGCAGTTTTGCCGAGGCAAGCGCCGCCTGAACCGTCTGCTCGATGGCATCCGCGCCCGTGCCCTTGCGGCAGCCAATGCCGAGATGTGCAATCCGCGGCACAAGATGCAGCGTGTGTGCAAACGGCTGTGCGTCTGTGCGAAATCCAATCGTAAACCCGCTTTCCGCGTCTTTTTTGAGGTCAATACGGGCGGGCAGCAACCCGTCTATCGGAAAATCCGAGCGAACGCCCACGGTTTCCCCTCTGAGCAGCGCACCGGATACATATTTAATATAATGCGGCTCCATGACTGCACAGCTATGTGCTTTTGCCCAGGTGTCCACGGCGAATACCTGCCGACCGTCGGTCGCGGTGGTGAGCACCGGCACAGCCTGCAGACCTTCCGCAAGCCGTTTTGCAATCTCGTTGGCGCCGCCCAAATGCCCGGACAGGAGCGGAATCACGAACTTTCCCTGCTCGTCAATGACGATTACCGCCGGATCATAGGCTTTTCCCATCAAATACGGCGCCGCTGCGCGTACCGCGATTCCGGTCGCGCCCACGAACACGATCAGGTCGCAATCGACCATCGCCTGCTGCGCAAAGCGCTTAAGGCTCGTGCCCGAGAGCGACGCATCCACCGTCCGCGCATACCGCTCACACCGGAAATCCGGCAGGAGTTTTACCGCCTTTTGCACAGTCTGTGCGCCGCACAGGGTAAAGGATACAAATTTTGCGTGCTTCATCGGCTTGCCTCACGAAATTCGGTCGTAAAGGTTGGATCGTACAGCTTGGAGCGCTCGTACTCGGTGCCGAGGAACCCGCCCACCGTGATGAGCGCGGTCTTGGTGATGCCCTCTCGCGCACCGGCTTCGGCGAGGTGTGCGACCGTTGTCCGCACGACCTTTTCGTCCGGCCAGGTGGCCTTGTACACGATGGCCGCAGGCGTGTCCGGCGCGTAGCCGCCCGCGATCAGCCGCTCGGACAGGCGCGCCAGCTGACCCGCCGACAGGAAGATGACCATGGTGGCTCCGTGTGCCGCGAACGACTCGATCTGCTCCTTTTCGGGCACGGGCGTGCGGCCCTCCATGCGCGTCAGGATGACCGACTGGCTGACATTCGGCAGTGTGTACTCGGCTTTGAGTGCCGCTGCCGCGCCGCAGAACGAGGACACGCCCGGGCAGACCTCGTAGGGAATCCCGCGTTTATCCAGCTCGTCCATCTGCTCGCGGTGCGCACCGTACACGCACGGATCGCCGGTGTGCAGACGCACGACCGTTTTGCCCGCTTTCGCGGCAGGCGCCATCACGGCGATGACCTCCTCGAGCGTCATCTTCGCGCTGTTGTATACCTCGCATCCGTCCTTTTTGTAGTCCAAAAGCGCCGGATTGACCAGTGAACCGGCGTAAACAATCACATCTGCCTCGCTCAGCAGACGTGCGCCGCGTACCGTGATCAGATCGGGCGCACCCGAGCCTGCACCCACAAAATAGATCATTCGCTTTGCTCCTTTACCAATATAATAGAGAAATAGCCGCTCGGCTGTTCAAGCGCATCTAAATCTTCGATCAGCCGCTGACCGTCCATGCCAACGCGTTCGATCAGCGCCGCGCTGCCGAGTTCGCCGCGCTGCCGGAGCAGTTCGCGCACCTCCAATACACTCTTTCCGGTCTTCATCAGCACCCTGCTGCCGGAGAGAGAAAGTCCCTCCTCTGCCCTGCCGTGCGTGACCGGAATGACGTGCAGCATTTCCCCGTCCTCGCACAGGGCGCGGCCCATGGCGGCAGCCGCGGCACAGAAGGACGGCACGCCGGGCACCAGCTCGGCAGCATAACCGCGAGCGGCCACGCGCCTGTGTACATACCAGTAGGTAGAATACACCGTCGGGTCACCGAGCGTGAGAAACACCACGGTTTTGCCCTCGTCGAGCAGCGCACAGAGCGCGTCTGCCGCCGCGTCGTGGCTGGCGTTCCGCACCTGCTTGTCGTGCGTCATCGGCATATCGAACAGCAGGATCGTCTTGTCCTGCCCGATGTACGGCGAAGCAATATCCAGTGCGGTCTGTCTGCCGTCGGCGGACTTCGGTGCGGCGACCGCATCGCACTCGCGCAGCAGCCGGATTGCCTTGGCGGTCAGCAGCTCCGGATCGCCCGGACCGACGCCGACTCCATATAAAATACCCTTCATTGCAGTTTCAACCTCTCACAGAGTGCGCGCGCGCCCGCCGACTCGGCCAGCACGCCGTATTTTCCCGTAAACATGATGAATTCTACGCGTGCCTGCCCCTTCATGCGCAGGGCGATGCGGGTTTCCATTTCCCTGCCGATGCGCGACAGGACGGACTGGCGCAGATTCACCTCGTCCAGCAGCTCCACGCACGCGTCCACCGAGATGGCGGCCATCAGTCCTTCGAGTGTCTCGCGCGGTGCGCCGCACAGTGCCGCATGCGCGGTGAAAATCTCCTGCCGTGCGTCTGCGACCGCTGAATGCGTGTTCATCACGCCTGCAGCCATCTTGACCAGCTTTCCGGCGTGTCCGACGAGCAGAATCTCCGGATAGCCGCGGTACGCTGCGTGGTCGAACGCCTCACCGATGAAGTTGGAGCACTTGACCGCGCGTTCAAGGTCAAGGCCGAGCGTGTCCCGCGCGAAATCCGCGCCGTAGTTGCCCGGACACAGGAACGCAATGCGCTGTCCCTGCGCGTACAGGCTGTCCAGCTCCAATCGGATGGTGTCCACAAGCGCCTTTTCGCTCATCGGCTCAACGATGCCGCTCGTGCCGAGAATCGAGATGCCGCCGACGATGCCGAGGTGGCCATTGTAGGTCTGGGCGGCAAGTGCCTCGCCGTCCTCCACCGAAATGGTGACAGAAAAGCCGCCGCCGTATCCGTTCTGTTCCGCGGCCCGGTGCACCGCGTCCGTGATCTGCTGCCGCGGCCCGGGATTGATCGCCGCTTCTCCGACCGGCATCGCCAGTCCCGGGCGGGTAATTCGTCCGACGCCGGCGCCGCCCTCTATGGTAACGCCCTTTTCGATTCGGCGCACGGAAGCCGTGATGCGGACCCCGTTTGTGATGTCCGGATCGTCGCCCGCGTCCTTGCGGACGGTGCAGACAGCCGCGTTTCCGCTCATATGCGCGTCCTCGACCGGCAGGCAGAAGGTGATGCCGCCCGGCGTGTGCAGGTGAATCTCCGGCGGCGCAATTCCGGTCAGCAGCAGCACAGCCGCCGCCTGCGAGGCCGCCGCCGCGCACGAGCCGGTTGTCCAGCCGCGGCGAAGCGCCTTGCCGCCGCGGTAAGCGGTGAGTTTTTCGTCCGGCATGCGGTGCACCTCCCTGTGAAATGTAATCCAATTTATTATAGCATACGCAGGCTTTTATTTGAAGTGCAAACGCGGGATGTCTTTTCCCTGCCCCGGTTAGTCGGTGTCGGAATTTTTATTATTTTCCGCGGCAGTACCGCTCTCCCTGCGATTCTTCATGAATTCTTCATCGCATTGTTTTAGTAGGATAACAAAAATTTTTTATAAATTCGCGCTTTAATTACCATGTTCTGTAAAATAATAAACTTTTCTAAGTGCGAGGTGAAAAAAGTAAATATTTTACGCAGTATTTTTGTACAAAAAGTCTGTTCAAAATTATCATTTTTCACAATAGTTGTTGATAATATTGATAAATACGCGAGATTTTTTTATTCATTCATCCAAATTGCACAAATACATCTTGACAAAGAATTTTAAAAGTGATAAATTTATCTCACGAAAGGACGAAAGGAGGCTGAGCAGGAAATGAAAAAGGTTATCTGTTCGGAACACGCACCCGCAGCCATCGGCCCGTATGCACAGGCAATTGCAGCAAACGGTATCGTATTTACTTCGGGTCAGCTTCCGATTGATCCCGCAACCGGTGCTTTTCCGGAAGGGATCGCAGCACAGACCAAGCAGTCGCTCACCAATGTAAAGGCAATCCTTGCTGAGGCAGGAACCGGTATGGATCAGGTGATCAAGACTACCGTCTTCCTGAGCGACATGAACAATTTCGGCGCGATGAACGAGGTTTACGCCACCTTCTTCGGTGAAGGCAGCTATCCCGCACGCTCCGCTGTGGAGGTTGCAAGACTTCCCAAGGACGCTCTCGTCGAGATTGAGGTAACCGCTCTCCTGCCGTAAGGCAAACCAAAAAGAAAAGAAAACAGCAAAAAAGAAAGGTGCTGTCCGCTAAGCAAAGCCGGAACCGGAAAACCGACTTTGACAACCGGGGTACCTCCAAAACACAAACGGCGTAAAACGCACGATTTAATGGAGGTAATGAAAAATGAACAAGAACGAGAAGCACTATCCGCTGGATGTAGCAATGCCGCAGCACTGTGCATACGCTGTACGCGATCTTCCGCAGGCAACCGTTGAGCAGCGCGAGCGCGCACTGAATGCAACGCACTGGAACGAGTTCGCATTCCCGTCCGGCATGCTGACCGTTGATATGCTGTCTGACTCCGGCACCACCGCAATGACCAACCAGCAGCTGGCTACCCTGTTCCTCGGCGACGAGGCTTACGGCCGCAACACCGGTTATTACGTTCTGCTCGACACCTTCCGCGACATCTTCGAGCGCGGCGGCGAGAAGAACTGGAAGAAGATCATCGACCTCGTTCGCACCGACTGCCGTGACATCGAGAAGATGATGGACGAAGTTTATCTGTGCGAGTACGAAGGCGGCCTGTTCAACGGCGGCGCAGCTCAGATGGAGCGTCCGAACTCCTTCATCATCCAGCAGGGCCGTGCAGCTGAGTCCGTTCTGATGGAAATCGTTAAGAAGATCCTGGCTGCTCGTCATCCGGGCAAGGTATTCACCATTCCGTCTAACGGTCACTTCGATACCACCGAGGGCAACATCAAGCAGATGGGCTCTGTTCCGCGTAACCTGTACAACAAGGAACTGCTGTACGAAATTCCGGAAGGCGGCTCCTACGAGAAGAACCCGTTCAAGGGCAACATGGACATCGAGAAGCTCGAGCAGCTGATCACCTCTGTTGGTCCGGAGAACGTACCGCTGGTATTCACCTGCATCACCAACAACCCGATCTGCGGTCAGCCGGTATCCATGGGCAACCTGCGTGAGATCAACCGCGTAGCTCATAAGTACGACATCCCGCTGGTATTTGATACCGCTCGCTGGGCTGAGAACGCTTACTTCATCAAGATGAACGAGGAAGGCTACGCTGACAAGTCCATCGCTGAGATCGCTACCGAGATGTTCTCTTACTGCGACGCATTCACCATGTCCGCTAAGAAGGACGGCCACGCTAACATGGGCGGCATGCTGGCATTCCGCGATAAGGGCCTGTTCTGGCAGAAGTTCTCCGACTTCAACGAAGACGGCACGGTTAAGACCGACGTTGGCGTTCTGATCAAGGTTAAGCAGATCTCCTGCTACGGCAACGACTCCTACGGCGGCATGTCCGGCCGTGACATCATGGCTCTGGCAGCTGGTCTGTACGAGTCCTGCGACTTCGGCTATATGCATGACCGTGTATCCCAGTGCGAGTATCTGGCACAGGGCTTCTACAAGGCTGGCGTCAAGGGCGTTGTACTGCCGGCAGGCGGCCACGCTGTATACATCAACATGGACGAGTTCTTCGACGGCAAGCGCGATCACACCACCTTCGCAGGCACCGGCTTCTCGCTTGAGCTGATCCGCCGCTATGGTATCCGTGTATCCGAGCTGGGCGACTTCTCCATGGAGTATGACCTGAAGACTCCGGAGCAGCAGGCTGAGCTGGCTAACGTAGTTCGCTTCGCAATCGACCGCAGCCGTCTGACCAAGGAGCATCTGGACTATGTAATCGCAGCTGTTAAGGCTCTGTACGAGGATCGTGAGTCCATCCCGAACATGCGTATCGTTTGGGGCCACAAGCTGCCGATGCGTCACTTCCACGCATTCCTGGAGCCGTACGCAAACGAAGAGAAGTAATTCCCTGTTCTATCCTTTCGTGAAAGGCGATACCGCATAATTGCATAAATTGTGCGGTATTCACGCCAATACCGCAGCAAAGGCGCCGCGGCATTGCATAACAGGAATTTCTCCTGACCTTTTTATAACTTGATAATCAGGGCGTAACCTGTGCCGCGTGGAAAGTGCACAGGAAAGCAAAGGACAAGGGCGTTCTTTTTCCCAGAAAACTAAACAGTTTCTGCGGCAAAGAGGACGCCCTTTTTCTATCCATTTACACATTAAAGGGGTGTAAGATAATGAGTAAAGAGCCTAAAAACTTAGAACAGAGAGATGGTTTCCAGAGTAAATGGGGTTTTATTCTGGCATGTATCGGCTCTGCGGTTGGTATGGGCAACATCTGGCGTTTCCCGATCATGGTGCAGAAGTACGGCGGCATGACCTTCCTGCTTCCCTATTTTATCTTTGTAATTTTGATCGGCAGTACCGGCGTTATCGAGGAGTTCGCTCTCGGCCGTCGTGCAGCCGCAGGTCCGGTTGGTGCGTTCGGTATGTGTACCAAGGAGCGCACCGGCAGTGAGAAATCCGGTAAGGCCATCGGCGCAATCCCGATCATCGGTGCATTGATGCTGGCAATCGGCTACACGGTCGTTCTCGGCTGGATCTTCAAGTACACCTTCATGTCCCTCTCCGGCAGCCTGTTCAATCTCGGCACGGACATGGGCGCAATCGGCGGCACCTTCGGCATGACCGCACCGGAGGCAGAAACGCTTCCTGAAGCCCTCAAGGCAATGGCGTCGGCCGGCTTCTTCGGCATCGGCAACGGCGTATGGCAGATCGTTGCACTGGTCGTTTCCCTCGCCATCATGGTAATGGGCGTTGCAGGCGGCATTGAGAAGGCAAACAAGATCATGATGCCTGTTCTGTTCGGTCTGTTCCTCGTACTGGCAGTCTACATCGGCACTCTGCCCGGCGCATCCGAAGGCTATAAGTACATTCTGACCCTGAATCCGGCCGGTCTGGCTAAGCCCGACCTGTGGGTATTTGCATTCGGTCAGGCGTTCTTCTCCCTGTCTGTTGCAGGCAACGGTTCTGTAATCTACGGTTCCTACCTGTCCAAGAGCGAGGATATCCCGTCCTCCGCACGCAACGTAGCAGTATTTGATACCCTTGCAGCTCTGCTGGCAGCAATCGTTATCATTCCGGCAATGGCAGTTGTTCTCGGCGCCGGCATCAACGACGTAAAGGGCGGCCCCGGCCTGATGTTCGTTTACCTCGTAAACGTATTCAACGCAATGCCTGCCGGCCGTATCATCGGCGCGATCTTCTACGTCTGCGTACTGTTCGCAGGTGTATCCTCCATCGTAAACCTGTACGAAGCACCGATCGCCTTCCTGCAGGAGCAGTTCAAGTTTAAGCGTGCAGCAGCCGTTGGCACCATCGGTGTGATCGGTCTGGTCGTTTCCATCGCAATTCAGCCGTGGACCTCTCAGTGGATGGACGTTGTTTCCATTTACATCTGCCCGCTCGGCGCTGCTCTGGCTGGCGTTATGTTCTTCTGGGTACTCGGCAAGGAAAAGGCACTTGCTGCTGTTAACGAAGGCGCTAAGAAGCCCATCGGCAGCTGGTTCTTCCCGCTTGGCAAGTGGGTATACGTTATCTGTGCAATTGCTGCACTGATCCTCGGCATTATGTACGGTGGCATTGGCTAATCCCTCAAGCCGTCACCAGTCTTTCAAAAGACGTTCATGGAGTTTATGAATCGTCTGTATCCCCCTTTTGTCCCTGTCCCCCGTCACTGCTGTGTGGCGGGGGACATGCTTTTCTAATTAGAAATTAGCAATCAGCAGGCAGTAATCGCTGCATGCAAAGCAAAACCCCGGCTTTGCCGTACTTGACAAAACCGGGGCTGCTCGGGTATAATATACCCAAGGGATGCTGTTCAGGCAGTCAGACCTTAATTGATTAGCGATTTTTAGTCACTGACCGTTCGAGGCCTAATCGAGCGGTCAGTGCGCTTTTATACAGAAAATGTACAGCAGGATTACTGCACATACGAAAAGCCGAAGCAATTTCTTCTGCATTTGCGACACCTCCTTTCCTCCCCAAACCGAGGAAAGAAAGAAGGTCTGACCGCTATCGGAACAACATCTGCTTATAGTATAGCATATACGACAGAATATTGTCAATAAACCGTCCTTTCGGGCGGTTTTTGTTGTTATAGCAGAAAAGAGACGAACCAAGCAGGCTCGTCTCTTTTTACGTTGTATGGAGAAGATTCAGTTAAAGTAAACGATATCTTCCTTCGCCTTTTCGGCGGGTTCTACCGTGATGGCATGCAGCACCGGACCGGGACCGCGGTACTGCGGCAGCTCCTCGACGGTGATGGACGCCGTTACCTTGACCCAGTCGCGGTTATGCAGCTGATCGCGGTCGGGATAGCGGCAGAGGAAGCCGAGGAAGGTGACGTCATCCGCGCAGCAGACCATGCCGAAGCGGCCGGGCACGAAGCTGTCGGCGGGCACATCCTTGCCGACGTATGCCTGGGCAAGAAAGCGGACGGTCTTGCCGTCATACTTCATCGGGTCGCCGGTGGCGTCGATGTACCAGAGGCCGTAGTCCTCCGGCTGGATGTCGATGATATCCGCATCCACGTCAAACGGCAGCGGCATATTGCGGGCGTAGTCCTCGGAATTGCCGTTCACGTCATCCAGATAGATCGCCGCACGCGGGTTCATCGCCTTGATGTTCTTCTTGTACAGCATATCCTTCAGCGCGTCCGTGCAGCGGTTGAACACAACCAGATCCGCAGTGGTGATATGCTCGAACATCATCGGGCCGATGTTGTTGGAATACAGCTCAAACGTGGTCGCATCGACCGTGGTGACGATCTGGTACAGCTCCCAGCGGGCAGGAAACGCCTGCATCAGCTTTTCCAGCTTCCACATGCCGTTGTACTCAACAAGAATGCGGTCCGGCTGGTATTTCTGCTCCACGCGCTTGAGGATATTCGGCGTCAGACGGTCCTCGGACTCGATCGGCACAAGCGCGGTGCCGTAGTGCAGCAGCCACTTCTCGTCGTACTCCTCGATGCCTTCTTCGCACAGCAGCAGCACCGTGCGCTCGTTCTCGGTAAAGTTCGGGTCCGCGAGAATGTCCTGAATGAACTTGGTCTTGCCGCTCTCCAGAAAGCCGGTAAAGACGTATACCGGAATAGGTTCGTTAGCCATAATCTGGTTACCTCACTTTTCGTTTACGCCGAACAGCGCAGCGATGCGCTCCTCATCCAGTTCGGAGCCGATGACGCACAGACGGCCGGTGTAATCGGCAGTGCCGCGGCGAATTTCGGGTGCGCCCGGAACGTAGTCAAAGTGCAGCCACTCGCCGCCGTCTGCGCACGGAACGATGCCCTTTGCACGCAGTACGGTGCCGAGCGTAACATCACCGAGCGCGGTAAGTGCCGCGTTAAGCTCGGCCTCGGTGTACTTGCGGGTCGTTTCCTTACCCCAGGAGGTGAATACCTCGTCAGCATCGTGGTCATGGTCGTGACCGCAGCAGCAGTGACCGTCGTGGTCGTGATGATGATGGTGCTCGTGGTCATGCTCATGCTCATGGTCGTGGTCGTGGCAGCCGCAGGTGCAGTGCTCGTCATGCTCGTGATGATGCTCGTGCTCATGCTCGTGGTCATGCTCGTGCTCGTGGTCATGCTCGTGCTCATGGTGGTGATGATGATGCTCGTGGTGCGGCTCGTGCGCGATTTCCTCGAGAACCTCCGCAACGAGGTCGCGGCTGCCTTCCATGGTGGAGAGCAGCTGCTCGCCGGTCAAATCCTTCCACGGGGTGGTAACGATGCGGGCGTGCTCATTCAAGCCGCGCAGCATGGCAACGGTCTCGTCGAGGCGCTTCTCCGGGCACTCAGCCGTGCGGGACAGCAGGATGGCACCGGCATGCGCCACCTGATTCTCGAAAAACTCACCAAAGTTCTTGAGGTACATCTTGGCCTTGAGCGCGTCAACAACGGTTACAAAGCTGTTCAGCTGAACCTCGAGGTGCGCGTTCTGTACCGCAGCGATAACATCCGACAGCTTGCCGACGCCGGACGGCTCGATCAGGATGCGGTCCGGATGGTACCGGTCCACAACATCGTGCAGCGCCTTGCCGAAGTCGCCAACCAGCGAGCAGCAGATGCAGCCTGCGTTCATCTCGTTTACAACAATGCCGGCATCCTTGAGGAAGCCGCCGTCAATGCCGATCTCACCGAACTCGTTCTCGATCAGAACAACCTGCTCACCCTTGAGCGCATCGGCCAGCAGACGCTTGATGAGGGTCGTCTTGCCGGCACCCAGAAAACCGGAAATAATATCAATTTTAGTCATGCTTTGTCGCTCCATTTCTATGCACGGCACAGGGATTCCCGAACCGTACTTAAATTTTCCGAACGCTTATATTATACCACATTTATCGAAAAAAGAAAAGCTATTTGGTTAGCGGGCGCTAATCTTTCTGACTGCGCGGCGCGTGAGAGAGCCGCGACGCAACAAAACCCCGGCCCTGTCGCTTGACAAGACCGAGGTTCTGCGGGTATAATATACCCAAGGGATGTTGCTAAGCAACCAGACCTTTCCGTATCATAGTTAAACTAAGATGACCGTTCGGGCCCTACTCCGAGCGGTCATCTTGCTTTTATACAGAAAATGTACAGCAAAATCACTGCACATACCAACAGCTGTACTGCCTTTTTCTGCATCCGCGCCACCTCCTTTCCTCCTCGAACTGAGGAAAGAAAGAAGATCTGACCGCTAATGGAACAACATCCGCTTATAGTATAGCATATCCTGCGGAAATCTGTCAATCAACCGCCTTTACAGGCGTTTTTTTATTTTTTGCACAAAAAAAATGGAGAACGGAACGCATTTTCCATTCTCCACTTTCCATTCTCAATTTGAATTATTCTCCCATCACCTGAAAGACAATATCCCGCACGCGGTTGCGGGTATCGCACTCCACAAGGGTCAGATTCTGCCACGGGCCGATGGTGATCTCGCCATTCACGAACGGGATAACGATAAACGGGCTGAGCAGCGCCGCCTTGATGTGCGACGAGCCGTTATCATCGTGCCAGGTATCGTGGTGGTGGTAATGAATGACCGCACCGGTCTCATCGCGGTAGGGCGAAAAGACGTCCATCGCCGCCTTGAGGTCATGGTAGACCATGCCCGGCTCAAACTCGAGCGTGGTCAGACCGGCAACGCCGCCGGTGGTAAAGCCGGTGATCGTGCCGGACTTCATGCCGGTCTTGCGGCAGGCGTTCTGCACCGCTGCGCGGAAGTCATCGGTAACGTCAATCATGCCCATGTGGGCCTTGGTTTTGTAGGTTTTGGTTTCGGTATAAACAGGCATTTGCGATTCTCCTTTAGAGGCACTCTAAGTAGCGGCCGTACAGCGTTTTGCTGAGGTCGGCGGCGTGACGGAGCAGCGTCTGACGGCTGATATAACCGCGCGCGTACGCAATCTCCTCCAGACATGCGATGTAGCGGCCGCTCTCATCCTGCACGCGGCGGACAACCTGTGCGGATTCGAGCAGATTCTCGGCGGTACCGGCATCCAGCCAGACGAAATCCCGGTCGAGCTTTTCAACGTGCAGCTGACCGCGTTTCATGTACTCGATATTGACATCCGTAATCTCCAGCTCGCCTCTTGCCGAGGGCTTGAGTCCGCGGGCAATCTCCATAACCGAGTTATCGTAAAAATACAGACCCGGAATGATATAGTTAGACTTCGGATAGCGCGGCTTCTCCTCGATGGAAATCGCACGGCCCTGACCATCAAACTCCACAACGCCGAACGCACGCGGGTCATCGACATAGTAGCCGAACACGCAGGCGCCGGATTTCATCTGCACGGCACGGTCCAGATAGCTCTGGAAATTGGGGGAATAGAAGATATTATCGCCCAGAACAAGGCAAACCGAGTCATCCCCGATGAACTGCGAGCCGATGAGCAGCGCGTCCGCGATGCCGCGTGCAACCTCCTGCACCTCGTAGGTGATGTTGACGCCGAAGCGGCCGCCGGAACCGAGCAGACGGTAGAACGGGCCTTCCTCTCCGGGCGGGATGATGATGAGAATATCGCGGATACCGGCCTGCAGGAGCGCAGCCAGCGGATAGTAGATCATCGGTTTATCGTATACCGGCAGCAGCGGTTTGCATACCGGACGTGTCATCGGGTACAGGCGCGAGCCCTTACCGGCGGCAAGAATGATTCCTTTCATTGGCTATTCCTCTATCTATATGGTTTTGTGAGATTAGTATAGCACATTTCGGGCAAATAAGAAAGCAATTTTCTAATAAAGCAGAGAGTGGAGAGCACTTCGCTCTCCACTCCTCACTCTTTCTCAATCGTCAGCACCGAATGATACGGCATCGGCTTTCCGTCCACGGCGTTATCGCGCGATGCGCCGCTGAATTCATACTCGTACCGGAAATCCAGCCCGTCGAGATGCGCCTCCTTGACGTTTTTCGTATCCGGTGCATCGTATTCCCAGCCGTCGTCAATGATGTCATCCCTCATGTGGGCGGCATACAGCCAGCTCCATTTGGCATACGCGGCCGCAAAGGCGTAATACACCGTCATGCGCTCCTGATAGCCGCACGAGCCGTTCTGCGAATCCGAAACCACCGTCACAGACTGCACATAGCCGTCCGCATCGGTTTCGACCGTCACATCGGATACAGAATCGCCCAGCGAGAAGAAATACCTGCCGCCCATTCCCACGTCGCTATTCCAGCTGCCGTCCGGCCGGACATACGGCGCCATGCCCTGATTATATTTCAGGCAGTCGTTGCAGTTCTCCACATACTCCGCAAGAGTCAGCTCGCCGCGATTGGGCGGCAGCTTGGCGTACAGGTCAATGCCGTAACCTGCGGCTGCTCGCAGCGCGATCACCAGCAGGTACAGCGCCACTCGATACCAGCGCACCTCCCGCTCGCGGACAACGATGCTGCACCCGTTCTCCAAATCCCACGGGAGCTCCTCTTCTTTGCACGCGCGGTAGCACTTGTAATTGTAGTACCAGTCGAAGAGCGGCAGCGCATAGCAGTTGCCGTAGCCGAACACGCCCCACAAACGGGCATATGCGGTGCGGATGGACAGCTTTTCTCCGTCCTCATCGCGGACGGACAGCCCGAATATCCACTTGCCGGGCGTTGTGCCCCAGTAATGCAGCAGCACCGGCTCGAACACGAACGTCAGCAGCCAGCTGACATACCCGCACGCGAGCGTCCACGCCAGACTCGCCCTGAAATTCTCCGGATTGATGCGGAACACCCACTGCGACAGCATCGACCACAGCAGACCATACAGTCCGGCATCCACATTGCGGGCAAGGTAGCGCCGCCACGGACAGCCGGTCGGCGGGATGCGGTCTTTCTCGCGCGGGTCGTCTGCGGGCAGCACGATGGACTGATACCGGTCTACATCCAGCCCGTTCCACTCCGCTCTGTCCTCGCAGATGGCGCGGCACATCGCATACGCCAGTTCGCTCTCGCGGATGTCCCCCTGCAATACGTCGAGCTGGCCTGCCGCCGCCTCGGGCAGCGCTTTCTCGCCGCTCTCGATGGCGCGGATGTCGGGCACGCTCAGGCGCAGCCGCCGCAGCAGCATGATCTTCCGCAGTGTCTGTACATCATCCTCGGTGTAGTCGCGGTAGCCGTTCTCTCCGCGTGTCGGCTTGAGCAAGCCTTCCTTCTCGTAAAACCGGATGTTCGCCCGGGATAAGCCCGTCCTGCGCTCTGCTTCCGCTATGTTCATACGATCACCTTCCCTTCTATTGATTACATTATAAGGGATAAAGCGGGTTTACAGTCAAGTGTTTTCGGGGAAAATGTTAAGAAAAAAGAGTGGATAAAACTCCACTCTTTCTTATTTTAATTCAGCTTAATTCAGCGCTGCAATGGACTCTTCCAGCTTTGCGAGGTGCTCGCGCAGCTTTTCGGCCTTTTCGCGCTCGGCTGCAACAACCTTCTCGGGTGCCTTATCGACAAACTTCGGGTTGTTCAGCTTCTTCATAACAAAGTCGATATCAGCCTCGACCTTGCTCTTTTCCTTGCCGAGACGGGCCCGCTCGGCCTCGAAGTCGATGAGGTCGCCCATCGGCATATAGATCTGTGCGTCGCCGGTGACGACAGAAGCCATCTTCGCAGCGTCCGCCGGAACCGCGTCGATCAGTTCAATCTCGGAAGCGTAAGCCAGCTTGGGGAAGAAGCCTGCGCCTGCGGAGAAGGTGTCCTTCTTCTCGGTCAGGATGAGCACCTTGGCCTTCTTGGAGGGCGGTACGTTCATCTCGGCACGGCGGTTGCGGATGGCGCGGACAGCGTCCATCAGGCTCTCCATCTGTGCCTCCTCCGCGGCAAAGTGCAGCTCGTCCTTGTATTCCGGCCATGCGGATACCATAACGGACGGGCCTTCATGCGGCAGCGCCTGCCAGATGGTCTCGGTGATGAACGGCATGAACGGGTGCAGCAGCTGCATCGCGCCGCTCAGCACATAGCAGAGCACCTTCTGTACGTTCTCGTCGCCGGTCTGCAGACGGGTCTTTGCAATCTCGATATACCAGTCGCAGAAGTTCTCCCAGATGAAGTCGTTCAGCTTGGCAGCTGCCAGACCCAGCTCGTACTGGTCGATGTTGCGGGTAACATCGGCAACCAGTGTGTTGAACTTGCTGATGATCCACTTGTCCTCGATGGCAAGGTCGCTCGGCAGCTCGACTGCCTTGTCCTTGTCGATGGTCAGGTTCATCTGGATAAAGCGGGATGCGTTCCAAATCTTGTTGCAGAAGTTGCGGGACGCCTGTACGCGCTCATCCGAGAAACGCATATCGTTTCCGGGGCTGTTGCCGGTTGCGAGGGTGAAGCGCAGCGCATCCGCGCCGTACTGGTCGATGACCTCGAGCGGGTCGATGCCGTTGCCGAGCGACTTGGACATCTTGCGGCCCTGTGCATCGCGCACCAGACCGTGGATATAAACCGTCTCGAACGGGGTCTCGCCCATGTGCTCCACACCGGAGAAAATCATGCGGGCAACCCAGAAGAAGATAATGTCGTAGCCGGTAACAAGCGTAGAGGTCGGGTAGAAATACTCCAGCTCCTTGGTCTTATCCGGCCAGCCGAGCGTGGAGAACGGCCACAGCGCAGAGGAGAACCAGGTATCCAGTACGTCCTCCTCCTGATGGATATGCGTGCCGCCGCACTTCGGGCAGGTGCATACATCGGTCTTGGAGACGGTCATCTCGCCGCAGTCCTCACAGTAGAACGCCGGAATGCGGTGACCCCACCACAGCTGACGGGAGATACACCAATCGTGTACGTTTTCCATCCAGCGCAGGTAGGTCTTGGAGAAGCGGTCGGGCACGAACTTGGTCTTGCCCTCGTTTACTACGTCCATCGCGGGCTTGGCGAGCGGCGCCATCTTGACGAACCACTGTGCCGAGGTCATCGGCTCAACGGTGGTGCCGCAGCGGTAGCAGGTGCCTACGTTGTGCTCGTGGTCCTCAATCTTGACCAGCCAGCCGCCTTCCTCAAGGTCCTTTACAACCGCCTTGCGGCACTCGTAGCGGTCCATGCCCTCGTACTTGCCGCCGTTTGCGTTGACGGTCGCGTCCTCGTTGAACACGAGAATCTGCTCGAGGTTGTGGCGCTGACCCATCTCGAAGTCGTTCGGGTCGTGGCACGGCGTAACCTTAACACAGCCGGTGCCGAACTCCATGTCAACGTACTCGTCACCGAAGATCGGAATTTCGCGGTTCATGATCGGGAGGATGCAGGTCTTGCCGATCAGGTGCTTGTAGCGCTCGTCGTTCGGGTTGACGGCAACGCCGGTATCGCCCATGAAGGTCTCCGGACGGGTGGTCGCAACGACCAGATCGCCCGAGCCGTCCGCGAGCGGATAGCGGATGTGCCACAGCTTGCCCGGCTGGGTTTCGTACTCAACCTCAGCGTCGGACAGAGCGGTCGCGCAGTGCGGGCACCAGTTGATGATGCGGTGGCCCTTGTAGATCAGGCCCTTGTTGTACAGGTTTACAAAAACCTCGCGGACAGCCTTGGAGCAGCCCTCGTCCATAGTGAAGCGCTCGCGGTCCCAGTCGCAGGAGGTGCCGAGCTTCTTGAGCTGGCTGATGATGCGGTTGCCGAACTTGTCCTTCCACGCCCATACGCGCTTGAGGAACTCCTCACGGCCGAGGTCGTAACGGGTCAGACCCTCCTCCTTGCGGAGGTTCTCCTCTACCTTGATCTGGGTTGCAATGCCGGCGTGGTCGGTGCCCGGCATCCACAGCGCCTCGTAGCCCTGCATACGCTTGGTGCGGATGAGGATATCCTGCAGAGTCTCGTCGAATGCGTGGCCCATGTGCAGCTGGCCGGTAACATTCGGAGGCGGGATAACGATGGTGTACGGTTTCTTGTCCGGATTGACCTCGGCGTGGAAGAAGCCGGAATCGACCCAGAACTTGTACAGCTTGTCCTCGACCGATTTCGGGTCGTAGGTCTTAGGCAGTTCGCTCATTGATCTATCTCCTTCAATTTGATTTACGATATACATGCGGGATACTTCTGTGCAAACAAAAAAGAGCATACTCATCCCGACAACAGGACGAAGTATGCTCCGTGGTACCACCTGAATTCGCGTAAAGACGCGCACTCGTTGCCCCGTAACGCGGGTTAGACGGAACAGCTTAACGAAAATTCGGCTGTTCTGCTCCAAAGCGACCTTCTTCTTCCCCGCCGAGGTGCTTGCACCGACCGCACCCTCTCTAAACGCGCAAAGGAAAAATACTCCTCTTTTTCACTGCATTTGTGCTATTAACTTTAATAGTATAGCTGTTAAATTCGGGTTTGTCAAGGGATATCCCTTGTTTTCCGGCACTGACCCTCTGGGGCACTTGAACCGCGCAGGCGGTTCACCCTATCCGGGCGGCAGCTTTTTTCAGCACCGGCTGAGCGGGGCACTCGAACTGCGTGAGCGTGTTCGCCCCTGACGGGCGGCTTCTTTTCTGCTCCGGCTGAGCGGGGTACTTGAACCGCGCAGGCGGTTCACCCTATCCGGGCGGCAGTTTTTTCGCTGAACCTCAGCGAGGGGGATTCGCCGTCTGCGGACGGCGGGGACGTTGCGGCGCCCGCCGCGGGGGCAAAAAGGAAGGGACACCTGCGGTTTCCCTTCCTCTTTGAACTCCTACCTTTCCCTTGCTTCCTAATCTGGCGCAGATTTCCTATATGTGACCGCTTCGAAAAGGGGAACGACAGAGGATTTTTTCTTCCGTGTCTTTCTCAACATATTCGCAGTGTCAGATACATTACTGCTACACATGTGATTTCATCTAAGCAGGCGCGACATAACAGTGTCGCGCAAGTCGTCAGCACGTTATAATGGACAGGGCCTACGAAGATAAATTGTACCAAACGCTTAATTCGCAGGTGCCGTGCGGTATAACGTGTTAAAGAGTTGCGCGGCACGGTTATGCCGCGCCTGCGTAGAGTAAACCGTATGTGTAGCAGTACGTTGTCTGTGAACTGCGAATATTTTGCGAAACAAACGCAACGGTAACCCGACTGCCGTTCCCCTATTTCGCAGCGGTCACATGTCGGCAATCTGCGCCAGACTATCCAAGGGAAAGGGGTGATTCACAAGAGGGTGGAAACCGCAGGTGTCTACCCTCTTGTGCCCCCGCCGGGTAGGCGCACTCCCCGCTGAGGTTCAGCGAAAACCTCCCGCCCGTTAGGGGCGAACACGCTCACGCAGTTCGTGTGCCCCAGTCAGCCGGTGCAGAGAAAGGAGCCGCCCCGTCGGGGCGAACACGCCTGCGGCAGTTCGAGTGCCCCGCTCAGCCGGTGCAGAGAAACAGGCTCCCGCCCGGCAGAAACTTACGACAGTCTCCGCTTAAACTCCTCATACCCAAACATGCGCACGACCTCATCCGTGCCGTCGGCGCGCCGGATGGCGATCAGCGGCAGCGGCATGCCGTTAAACGTATTGGTCTTGACCATGGTGTAGAGCGCCATGTCCTCGAACACGACCTGCTCACCGGCGCCGAGCGCCACATCGAACGAATACTCACCGATGACGTCGCCTGCGAGGCAGGAGCGGCCGGTCAGCAGATAGGTGAACGCCTTTTTGCCCGGCTCGCCGCCGCGGTACACCGGCGGACGGTACGGCACCTCGAGCACGTCCGGCATATGGCACGCCGCCGAGGTATCCAGAATCGCAATGTCCTTATGGTTGTGCATCACCTCGAGCACGGTGGAGACCAGATAGCCCGCATTCAGCACAACGGCCTCGCCCGGCTCCAGATAAACCTGCACCTTGTACTTTTTCTGCAGATAATCAATGCAGTGCACCAGCGTTTCCACATCGTAATCCGCACGGGTGATATGGTGGCCGCCGCCGAGGTTGATCCATTTCAGGCCGTCCATATACTGACCGAAATTCTGCTCAAATGCAGCGACAGTCCGCACCAGATCGTCCGAATTCTGCTCGCAGAGCGTGTGGAAGTGGAAGCCCTCAATGCCGTCGAGCAGCTCCGGCTGAAAATTCTCTATCGTAATGCCGAGGCGCGAATCCGGACCGCACGGGTCGTACATTGCGTGGTCGCTCGGCTGCGTGGAGCACTCCGGATTGAGCCGCAGGCCGCAGCTCTTCCCTGCTGCACGGGCAAGGCTGCCGTAGGCCTTCCACTGCGTGAACGAGTTGAACACAATATGGTCGGCGTACTCCAGAATCTCGCGGAACTCGCCCTCCGCGTAGGCCGGCGCGTAAACATGGGTCTCGCCGCCGAATTCCTCATGACCGAGCCGTGCCTCGTACAGACCGGAGGCCGTTGTGCCCGCCAGATACTCCCGAATCAGCGGGTACACGGAAAACATCGAGAACGCCTTCTGCGCCAGCAGGATCTTCGCGCCGGTGCGTCTGGCAACGTCCCGCAGGACGGCCAGATTCTGCACCAGACGGTTTTCATCGAGCAGGTAGCAGGGCGTAGGAAGCTCAGTAAATTTCATATCAGTCCACCAGTACCGGCTTGTCGTTGATCTGCCACGGCAGACCCCACTTGTTCAGCGCCTCCATGTACGGATCGGGATCAAACTCCTCGACCGTGTACACGCCCGGCTTGTTCCACTTGCCGGTCAGCAGCATCGCCGCGCCGATCATCGCCGGAACGCCGGTGGTGTAGCTGATGGCCTGCGAGCCGACCTCGCGGTAGCACTCCTCGTGGTCGCAGACGTTGTAAATGTAGGCGGTCTTTTCCTTGCCGTCCTTCTTGCCGGTGAAGATGCAGCCGATGTTGGTCTTGCCCTTGGTGCGCGGACCGAGCGTTGCCGGATCGGGCAGCAGCGCCTTGAGGAACTGGATCGGCACGATCTGGTGGCCCTCAAACTCGATCGGGGTGGTGGACAGCATGCCGACGTTCTCCAGGCAGTTCATGTGAGTCAGGTAGGACTGACCGAAGGTCATGAAGAAGCGGATGCGCTGCACGCCCGGAATATTCTTGGCGAGGGACTCGATCTCCTCGTGGTGGAGCAGGTACATGTCCTTGTGGCCGACCTGATCGAAGTCGTACTCGCGCTTGATGCTCATCGCCGGAATTTCAACCCAGTGACCGTTCTCCCAGTACGAACCCGGTGCGGATACCTCACGCAGATTGATCTCCGGGTTGAAGTTGGTCGCAAACGGATAGCCGTGGTCGCCGCCGTTGCAGTCCAGAATGTCGATGGTGTCGATTTCATCGAACAGGTGCTTCTGTGCGTAAGCGCAGTACGCCTGCGTTACGCCCGGGTCAAAGCCGGAGCCGAGCAGAGCGGTCAGACCGGCCTCCTCAAACTTTTTCTTGTACGCCCACTGCCAGGAGTAGTCAAAGTACGCGGTAAAGCCCTCGTCCTTGCAGCGCTTCTCGTAAATGGCGCGCCACTCCGGATCGTCAGTGTCCTCCGGCTCGTAGTTTGCCGTATCCATGTAGTTTACGCCGCACTTAAGGCACGCATCCATGATGGTCAGGTCCTGATACGGCAGCGCAATGTTCATCACGATGTCCGGCTTGTACTCGTCGATGAGCGCGCACAGCTCGTCCACGTTGTCCGCGTCCACCTTGGCGGTGCGGATCTTGGTTGCGGTCGTGCCGTCCAGCTTCTCCTTAATCGCGTCGCACTTGCTCTTGGTGCGGGACGCGATCATAATTTCCTCAAAAACGTCGCTGTTCTGGCAGCACTTGTGGATAACTACGCCGGCAACACCGCCGCAGCCGATGATCAATGCTCTTCCCATTGTTAATTCCTCCTCATTTTTAACTGTATATATAATTTAGATTTATTGAATGGTCTTTATTTGTTAAACTGCCGCTTGAGAAGCGAACGGAACTGCGCCGCACCCGCGGCGGGGGCAAAAAGGGTAGACACCTACGGTTTCTACCCTCTTTGAACACCCGTTTCCCTTGTTGGGATAGCTTGGGTGCAGACGGTAGACTGCGTAAGCAGGAAAAGGGGAACGGCAGTCGGGTTACTCTTGCGTGATTTTCGCAAAATATTCGCAGTTCACAGACAGCGTACTGCTACACATGCGGGTTACTCTACGCAGAGCGCGGCATAGCAGTGCCGCGCAAATCCTTGGCACGTTGTAACGCACGGCACCTGCGAGGATAAATTGCACCGAACGCCTAATCCGTAGGTGCTGTCCACAAACTCCAGACTTACGAGTTGCGCGGCACTGCTATGCCGCGCCTGCTTAGATGAAATCACATGTGTAGCAGTAATGTATCTGACACTGCGAACAGGCTGCTCAAGAGGACGGACTCCGAAGGTAGTTCGTCCGCAGCAGAGAAAAAATCCTCTGCCGTTCCCCTATTTCGCAGCGGTCACATGTAGGCAATCTGCGCCAGACTATCCAAGGGAAAGGGGTGAAAATCAGAGGGTGGAAACCGTAGGTGTCTACCCTCTTGTGCGCCCGCGCGGCGTCAGCGCACTCCCCGCTGAGGTTCAGCGAAAAACTCTCCGCCCGGATAGGGCGAACCCGCCTGCGGTAGTTCGTGTGCCCCAGTCAGCCGGTGCTGAAAAAAGGCTGCCGCCCGGAAGGGGCGAACACGCTCACGCAGTTCGCGCGCCCCAGTCAGCCGGTGCAGAGAAAAAGGCTGCCGCCCGGAAGGGGCGAACCCGCTTGCAAAACGGATACCCAAACCCAAACCGGAGCGGTTTTCTCACGATTCCGTTATTCTTCCACCTTTTCCAGCAGCTTCTGCACATAATTCGGCAGATAGAACGCACCTTTGTGCAGATTGGTATTGTAATATCTGGTTTCCAGTCCCAGACTGTTCCACCAGTCCGGATTCAGATCGCGCACCGGATGCACGCCGCGCGACGAAAAGCCGAACAGCCAGTGTCCGGACGGGTAGGTCGGGATATGTGCCTGAAACAGACGGCTCAGCTCAAACGAGTGCACGATATTGCGGTGCGCTCTCTGGCACGCCAGCGCATCGCCCTTGTAGAACGGGCTTTCGTGCTGGTTGACGAGCACGCCGTGCTCCTTGAGCGCCTTGTAGCAGTTGCCGTAAAATTCCATCGTGAACAGGCCCTCGCCCGGGCCGAACGGGTCGGTCGAGTCGATGATGATAAGGTCGTACTCGTCCTCAATCCGGCGGATATACTTTAATCCGTCCTGATAGAGAATGTGCACACGCGGGTCGTCGAGCGAACATGCCACACCGGGCAGGTACTCTTTGCAGACCGCGACAACGCGCTCGTCAATCTCCACCAGGTCGATGTGCTCGATGTGCTGATAGCGGCACAGCTCGCGGACACAGCCGCCGTCACCGCCGCCGATGACGAGCACCTTTTTAATCTTCTCACCGAGCACGGCCATCGGCACATGCACCATCATTTCATGATAGATGAACTCGTCCCGCTCGGTCAGCATCATGTAGCCGTCCAGCGTGAGAAACCGACCGAATTCCTCGCATTCAAACACGTCGATGCGCTGAAAATCGCTCTGTTCGGTGTAAAGCTGACGGTCTACCTGTATCTGCAGCCCAACCGTCGGCGTGTGCATTTCAGTAAAGGTAAGTTGCATGAGTGAAACGCTCCTTTTATTCCGGGCTGACAACGCCGCGGATGACCTGCAGGTTGTTCACCTCGGGGTCCTCGGTGCCGAGCAGCATGCAGTTCTTTTCCTTGGCGTAGCGAATATAATCAAGAATATCGCGGGTGATACGCTCACCGGGCGCGAGGATCGGGATGCCGGGCGGATAGCACATGACAAACTCCGCGCAGATGCGTCCGACCGACTCCTCGAGCGGCATGGCCTTCTTGTCCGCGTAGAACGCCTCCTGCGGGCCGGCGACCACCTGCGGCGAGATGTACTCCTGCCGCATGAGCGTTGCCTTGTCGCGCTTGTAGCGGCGGCGAATGTCCGCGAGAGCGGCCACCAGACGTTCGAGGTCGCGCTCTCTGTCACCCACCGAAACATACGCCAGCAGGTTGCCGAGATCGCCGAACTCGGTCTGAATATCATAAAAGTCGCGCAGAATGTCGTACACCTCGATGCCCGCCAGACCAACATCCAGCGTGTTTACCGCCAGCTTGGTCGTGTCGAAGTCGTATACCGTGTCGCCGTTGATCAGCTCGCTGCCGTAGGCGTAGTAGTCACCGAGGGCGTTGATCTCCTCGCGGGCGTAGGTCGTCAGGTCAACGACTTTTCGGAAAATCTCCTTGCCGTGCAGTGCAAGGTTCTTGCGCGAAATATCCAGGCTGACCATCAGCAGGTACGAACCCGAGGTCGTCTGCGTCAGGTTGATGATCTGGCGAACGTGCTCCGCGTTCATCGACGGGCCGCACAGCAGCAAGCTGGACTGCGTGAGCGAGCCGCCCGACTTGTGCATGGAAACGGATGCTAAATCCGCGCCTGCCGCCATCGCGGAGACCGGCATATTCTCACCGAAGTAGAAATGCGTGCCGTGCGCCTCATCGGCCAGCACCTTCATGCCTGCCGCGTGCGCGAGCCTTACGATTTCCCGAATGTTCGAGCAGATGCCGTAGTAGGTCGGGTTGTTGACGAGCACCGCCTTTGCGGACGGGTGCTTCTCAATAGCGGCCTTCACGTCTGCAACCGACATACCGAGCGAAATGCCCAGCCGGTCATTCATCTGCGGGTTGACGTAAACCGGAATCGCACCGGTCAGTACGAGTGCGTTGATGACGCTGCGGTGTACGTTGCGCGGCAGAATGATCTCGTCGCCGCGTTTGACCACGGAGAGAATCATCGCCTGTACGCTGCTCGTCGTGCCGCCCACCATCAGGAAGGCGTGCGCCGCACCGAACGCATCGGCGGCCAGCTCCTCGGCCTCGCGGATAACGCTGGTCGGGTGGCACAGATTGTCGAGCGGCTTCATCGAGTTGACGTCCACCGTCATGCACTGCTGACCGAGGAATTTCGTTAATTCCGGTGAGCCGCGTCCGCGCTTGTGGCCGGGTACATCGAACGGCACAATACGCATGTCTTTGAAGTTTTCGAGCGCCTCCATGATTGGCGCACGGGATTGATCCATAAAAATGCCTTCTTTCGGCAGAGAATGATATACTGCGCTTTCGCGCGAAGCGCGCATGAAATACAAATCTGCGCAGCAGATTGATAAAAACCGGGAGCATGTATCACGGTTTTTATACAAGGAATAAAATTTGTGTGCCGCGCAGCGACGCGCAAAGTTTATTGTGAGACAAATCCGAACATCGTTCGGTTTGTCTTTTTCGATTGAAAATGTATTTTCAATCGAAATCAGTAGATGTTCTTGCCCGAAAATATCTCAATCATCTCTCGTCTGAGGTCGGAGTGAATCTTGAGTCTTGTTTTCGGCGGCAGCTCATAGATGTCGGTATTGAACAGGTAGTTCTGCAGATCGACCTCCTTGAGCAGCATTCTCGTGTGGAACAGATTGGACTGGTACACGTTAATGTCGTAGGCGTCGTACCGCTCGAGCGTTTTCGGGTCGATAAAGTCCTGAATGGACGTCATATGGTGATCCATGAACAGCTTTTTGCCCTCGATATCGCGGGTAAAGCCGCGCACGCGGTAGTCCATGGTGATGATATCCGAATCGAACGAGCCGATCAGGTAATCGAGCGTAGACAGCGGCGTGATCTCGCCGCAGGTGGCAACATCAATATCCACGCGGAAGGTGGCAAGGCAGGTATCCGGATGGTATTCCGGATAGGTATGCACGGTAACATGGCTCTTGTCGAGGTGCGCGACAATGGTATCCGGCTCGAGCGCGGGCTTCATGTGCTCCTCCGCGATGAGAAAGGTTACCGAGGCGCCCTGCGGGTCGTAATCCTGCTTGGAAATGTGCAGCACATGCGCACCGATCATCTCGGTCACCCGCTCGAGAATGCCGGTCAGTCGTTCGGAGTTGTACTGCTGGTCGATATATTTGATGTAGTCACGCTGTTCGCGCTCGGTCTTTGCATAGCAGACATCATAAATGTTGAAGGACAGCGCCTTGGTCAGGTTGTTGAACCCGTAAAGTTTAAGCTTGTTCTGCATTTCATATCCTCACAATACCAAAAAATCCCCAGGCGAAAGGGGTACACACGGTACGCTTTCACTTGAGGATGATCGTTCCCTTTGCAGGTCATTCCTGCATATTCCGTAGGTTTTAGGCAAGAGGAAAGAGTCTATATAGCAAGAATCGTTACTTTTACTACTCTTATTGATCGTTTCACAAGTGTGATGCGCCCGCGGCACACGGCTTTTAGTCAGCCAACTTATAAAATTCAATAAGGCAACAAAGTTGCCAGTTTCGGCATTTGACCCGGCTGTCCGTATGGCCTTGGCACCGTTTTCGCGCAGAAACCGGGCGGTCAAAGAAATTCTGCTGAAAGGCTTCGCCTCTCCGAATAACTTTTATTATAAGGGAATCCGAGTGCAAATGCAAGATTTTATTGCAGAATTTAATGACTGTCGCGAAACTACAGTTTCGCCGACAAGAGGAACAGACCGTGGGCCGTTCCAAAGTCGTCCAAAAGTTCCTCCCGATGGTCGAAACTTTTTCCCTCTATAAGTATAAAAACCGAACGCTATCCTTGCGCGGCTTCTCGGCCGCGCTGCGTGGCACATGTCCCCGGTTTTCATGAATTTGCACAGCAAATTCTATTTAATGCGCACTTATCGTGCAATATAATATGCCAATTTTGATACCATTTCTGCAAATTTCTATTCGTTGCTCAAAAAAAGTTTACAGTCTTTGTTTTGAAAAATCGCGTAAAACGTAGTACAATGGAAAAAGCAAGACGATATCATTCTGAAAAGACAAGGTGAATCATGGCACGCAAAAAGAAAAGCAAGGGACTTCGGGTCAGCCTGATGCTGACGGTCGGACTGATGATCGTGTCGTTTGCGGCAGGCATGCTGACACAGAAGATCGTGTTCCGCGAGCCGCAGACCGACGCCGGTCTGACCTACATTGAGGATATTCCGGTGATGACCGACTTTCTTCCCGAGGGCACACGCGCCCGTCCGGGACAGAAGCGCGAGATCAGGTATCTCGTCATCCACGAGACCGACAACACCGGCACCGGCGCAAATGCGGCCGCGCACAACTCGTTCATCCACCAGAACGCCAACGCCGGGGAGGGCATTGTTTCGTGGCACTACACGGTGGACGATCACGAGATCTACCACCATCTGCCGGATGATGAGACTGCCTACCACGCAGGCGACGGCATGGAGAAGAACGGCGGCAACATGAACGGCATCGGCATTGAAATGTGCGTCAACTCGGACGGCAACTACGAACAGACGCTCATCAACACCGAAAAGCTGTGTGCGCGGCTGCTGATCGAGTACGACCTGAACCCGTCCAAGGCACTGAAAAAGCATCAGGACTTTTCGGGCAAAATCTGCCCGTCCACCCTCATCAACAGCGGCCGCTGGGATGAATTCTGCAGCGCAGTAACCGCCAAATACAAGGAGCTGAAGGCCGATGCGGCGGCAAACGCATCATAAGCATCCGGTTAGCAGCATGCAACCATGTGCAAAAACCGTGGAAAATCAAAGGGCGATTTGTCGTAAATCGCTCTTTCTTTTTGCCCTCTGATATGGTATACTTCAAATCGTACGCTGTAAAAAAACTGAAAAAATGAAGCGTATATCCAATCCTACTTAAAATTTATCACATTGTGAAGGAGTGAACTGAAATGATCGTTGTACTCAAACAAAACAGCGACAAGGAACATGTCGAAAAACTGATGCAGCATTTCACGGATATGGGGCTGCGGATCAACTATTCCCAGGGTGCGGATACACTTATCCTCGGCCTGATGGGCGACACGACCCGGCTCGATGAAGGGGACATTATGGCGTATGACGTGGTCGAGCGTGTACAGCGCGTGACCGAGCCGTTCAAGGCCGTCAACCGCAAATTCCACCCCGAGGACACGATCATCGAGGTTGCGGGCCGCAAGATCGGCGCCGGCTACTTCAATGTTATGGCAGGTCCGTGCTCGGTCGAGAACGAAGCACAGATCGTCGAGTGCGCCGAGCGTGTCAAGGCGGCCGGTGCATCCTTCCTGCGCGGCGGCGCATTCAAGCCGCGTACCTCCCCGTACTCGTTCCAGGGTCTGGAGGCCGAGGGCCTCAAGCTGCTGCTCGAGGCAAAGCGTCAGACCGGTCTGCCGATCGTCACCGAGATCATGAGCGAAAAGCATCTCGACCTGTTCGCAGATGTGGATATCATCCAGCTTGGTGCCCGCAATATGCAGAACTTCATGCTGCTGAAGGAGCTGGGCCGCTCGAACAAGCCGATCCTCCTCAAGCGCGGTCTGTCCGCCACCATGGAGGAGTTCCTCATGGCTGCCGAGTACATTTTCGCAGGCGGCAATACCAACGTTATCCTGTGTGAGCGCGGCATCCGCACCTTTGAGAAGCTGATCCGCAATAATCTGGATATCTCCGCTGTTCCGCTGGTGAAGATGTTCAGCCACCTGCCCATCATCATCGACCCGTCCCACGCAGCAGGCCGCCGTGATATGGTGCAGCCGCTGTCCCGCGCAGCCATCGCTGCCGGTGCTGACGGCCTGATCATCGAGGCGCATAACGATCCCGCACACGCCCTCTGCGACGGTGCACAGTCGCTCGACCTCAACCAGTTCGATACCGTCATGAAGGACATCAAGCGCCGCGCCGAGTTTGAAGGCCGCGTGATGATGCCGTAAAAGCAAACAATGCACAAAACCCTCTCTGAAAATCCGGAGAGGGTTTTATTTTACCATATCGTTTTCCCGTACCTCGGCGCACCGTTTGTAAACCATCTGCAGCTGCGTAACCGTAGGGGCGAACAGTGTTCGCCCGAGAACCGTGTGATTTGGTGTTGCGTGGGAGCACACTGTGCTCCCCTACGGGATAACGCGTACCAATCGTTACATACGGTGCGCCGAGCCGCCCCCTGCGGTTTAGCCGGATGTAAGGTCTGTCAGCGAGCCAAAGGTATACCCCGCATTCTCCCACTTCGTCAGCAGTTCATCGAGAATCCTCGCATTGGTCTCACTGGTGGAATGCAGCAGCACGATGGCTCCGTTATGTATCCGCGGCAGCAGCTTGGAGAATGCCTGCTCATCGGTCGGCTGGTTATCCGTATACCAGTCCACATACGCGAGCGACCAGAAAACCGTGGTATACCCCAGCTCCTGCGCCTGCCGGAGATTCTCCTCGCTGAACTTGCCCTGCGGCGGACGATAAAATTTCTGCATCGGCTGACCGGTCAGCGCGGTGTATTTCTCCTCGAGACCGTTCAACTCAGCCGCAAACGCGCTCTTATCCGCAATGCCGGACATATCCGGATGGTGCAGCGTGTGGTTACCCACGATATGCCCCTCCGCTGCCATGCGCTTTACGAGTTCCGGTGCGGTATCAATAAAGTTGCCCACCACGAAAAAGCAGGCAGGCGCGTCATGCTTTTTGAGCGCATCCAGAATGGCAGGCGTGCAGCCGTTCTCGTAGCCCGCGTCAAACGTCAGGTAGATGATCTTTCGGCTCGTGTCACCGACGTAAAACGCGTTGTACTGCCGCAGTTCCTCGGCGGAGACATTGCCGACCGGCGGCTGCCCCTCGGTTTGGAACGACAATCCCCAGTCGCTGACAGACGCGGGAACCGCCTGTTCGGTGGCTGCCGGCTGAGCATTTTCGCGCGGAAACAGAATGAAAACCGCAGTCAGAACCGCAAAAACGCTAAGTCCCACACCGATTCGGCGCAGACCCGTGCGTGTGATCGTGATAAACATAGCAGTGCCCTCCCTTGCTCTACCCTATGCGGCTGCATGGGCAATATGCCGATTTTTCTCTGCCAATTTGCGTCAGGTTACAGGTAGACAACCCCTACCGATTTCCTGTACAATGGTAGTAACACCAACATGAGGGGGTTACGACATGAAAAAGATGAAACAATTTGCCTCTGCGGCACTGGCGGCACTGCTGCTGGCAGGCTCTGCGCCGAGTGCACTCGCGCTGGATTCCACACCGCCGATGTACAAGCAGTTCGGGTGTGACAGCGCTGAGGAGTACATGGATGAGGGACCGGGCTACGGCATTTTCGATTATGATACGCTCAGCGACCATTATCGGCAGCATCTGGACGCCATCCATAAAGATCCCCAGATCGCAGTCGATTACTGGGGGTATGACGATCTGGAGGGGCTGTCCTTCGGCTGGGACGGTGATTTAGAGGAATGCTATCGTGATACAGCGCGTGCCATGACAGAGGGCGAGGAATACAAACTCCGCTGTCAGCTTTCCGTGCAGCTCAACGGCGCGTATGTCCACTTTGCGGACGCACAGCCGGAAAAGGTAAACGGGCGCGTGATGGTTCCCTTCCGCGCCATTGCCGAGGTGCTCGGCGCCGAGGTCACATATGACGCCGGAAAAATCACCGCGAAAAAGGACGGCGACACGCTGTCGTTCGCGCTCGGCGGCAAGCAGCTTACCGTCACGGACAGCGCGGGCAAAACCGTCAAAACCGTGCAGCTTGATACCGCGCCGTACAAAAAAGGCGGACGCACCTATGTTCCGGTGCGCTTTTTCGCCGAAGCGTTCGGACTGACCGTGCAGTGGGATCAGGATATGCAGACCGCCGTGCTGTATGACCGCGCGGCGCTTGTAAACGACATTGACAGCAAGTTTACCGTGCTCAACAAGTGGATCAAGGCACAGCCATCCACCGAAAACGCCAAGACGCTGCGCACGGTGGCGACGATCGGCGCGGCGTACACCGCCTTCGACACCATCGACGGCAACAAGGATTACAAGGTCGATGTCAAAGCCGAAATTCTGGCGAACGGACAAGCCACCCAGGCGACCGTGACCGTCGATCTGCGCGTGCTGGCGTCTTATTTCCTCGGCGATCCGCAGACGGATGACGTACTCACCGCCGCACAGGCAGCGCTCCTGCGCAGTGCGCTGAGCAATGTCAAGCTCGAGCTCCTATGCAGCGCAGACAGCGGCGACCTGTATTTGAAGTGCCCTGCCGTGGCGAAGATTCTGGCGATGGACAAAACGGACGACGCCGATCTCAAGGCGCTGTCGAACGGCGCGTGGCTGCACATCAACTGGGCGGACAGCACATTCGGCGCTCTGTTCAGCGAAAATCTGAAGATTCTGAAGAACAATACCTTTACCTCGGTGGGCGAAAGCATCGTCACATCAAACGAATCTGCGGTGACCGCATATGAGCTCGGCTGGGAGGATTTTTATCGCAACATAAAGAATGACGTAAACCGCCTGAACGACCTGCTGGGCGATGAGAAATTCACCGCAAGCGGCTCGCGCTGCACGGCAAAGCTCGACAAACAGAATGACGACTACGGTCAAACCATGACCGGCAGCTACACGCTGAATACCGCGGACGGCTCGTTCTCGGGCACGCTCGAAAGCCGCTCCGATAGCTGGAACACCACCAAAACCGTGCTGACGTTTTCCGGCAGTGTGCAGAACTGTAAATTGAGCGTGACCTACCACACCAAGAACACCGGCATTCTGTCGCTCGATATCACGCTGACCACGACCGAATCCAGTGTCGAGCCGAAGAACGCGCCGCCTGCAGGCGACAAAATCGTCGAATGGACGCAGCATGAGTATTCCAATGACTGGGATTCTGTCAATCCGGACGGTTCTCTCGGATAACGCAGTATTAAACCATAAAGAAAGAGCAGATACGAGAGTATCTGCTCTTTTTTGTACTTTTTCGGGAACTTAACCGCGCAGCTGAGCGCCGAACTCGGTCTCGAGCGCCGAGATAGCGGCACGCATGGCCTTGTCGCACTCCTCGTCGGTGAGGGTACGGTCGGGTGCGCGCAGGGACAGCGAGTACGCCACGGACTTCTTGCCCTCCGGGATGCCCTTGCCCTTGTAAACGTCGAACAGCTTGACCGACTCGAGCAGCTTGCCTGCTGCCTTCTCAACAGCGGCCTGCATGGAAGCCGCCGGAACGGCATCGTCAACCAGAACCGCGATATCGCGGGTGGAAGCCGGGAACTTGGGCAGCGGATGATACAGCTTCTCCGGGTCGATGGCAGCCAGCAGCGCATCCATCTGCAGCTCGGCAGCGAGTACCTCGCCGGACAGACCGTAGCGTGCGGCAACGGTCGGATGAATGGTGCCGAATACGCCGATCTCCTTGCCGTCGATCAGCACCTTGGCGCAGCGGCCCGGGTGATAGGACGGGTTGGCCTTCTCGGGAGCGAAGGACGCGCCCTTGATGTTCAGCTCGCGCAGCAGCGCCTCGATCGCACCCTTGAACTGGAAGAAGGACAGGCGGCCGTAGCTGCCGAGGGTCAAAATCTTCTCCTCGTGCGGCAGTACGTCCGGGTCAGCCTTGCCGTCCTTGACGGTCGGCGTGTAGATGGTGCCCAGCTCGTACAGCGAAGCGGTCGGGTTGCGGTGCGCGTGGTTGTGCGCCAGATTATCCAGCATGGACGGCAGCACGGTGGTACGCATCACGCTGAAATCCTCACCGAGCGGGTTGAGGATGGTGGTGGAGATACGGCGCGGGTCGTTCTCGTCCCAGCCGATCATGTCGTAGAACTTCGGAGAGATGAACGAGTGGCTCATGGACTCGTCAAAGCCGGCCTCGCGGCAGACCAGCGCGGCAGCGCGCTCCGCCTGCTGAGACGGCGTGAACTCACCCTGTACCATCTCGCCTGCGTACAGCGTGGTCGGGATCTTGTCGTAGCCGTACATGCGGGCAACCTCCTCAGCCACGTCGCACATGCGGTTGATGTCGGTGCGGAAGAACGGCACAACGACCTCGTTGTTCTCGATCTTGAAGTCCAGCTTCTCGAGCAGCTTTACCTGCTCCTCCGTGGACAGCTCCAGACCGAGCAGCGCGTTCATCTTGTCCGGCTCGAACGGCAGACGCTTATGGTTCGGGTCGGAGTTGTCAACGTCGATAATGCCGTCAACGACTTCGCCTGCGCCGAGCATCTCGATCAGTTCGCACGCACGGTTGACCGCATCGAGGGTCATGCGCGGGTCAAGGCCCTTCTCAAAGCGACCGGAGGCCTCGGTACGCATGCCGAGCGCCTTTGCGGTGATACGAACGGTAGCGCCGTGGAAGTTTGCGGACTCGAAAACAACGGTCTTGGTGTCGTCCATAATCTCGGAGTTTGCGCCGCCCATAACGCCTGCAACAGCAACCGGCTTGTCGTTGTCGCAGATTGCAAGCATCTTGTCGCTCAGGTCGTGATCTACGCCGTCCAGAGTCTGGATGGACTCACCGTTGCGGGCACGGCGGACAACGATGCGGCCGTCGGACAGGCACTTGTAGTCGAATGCGTGCATCGGCTGGCCGTACTCGAGCATAACATAGTTGGTGATATCAACGATGTTGTTGATCGGACGAACGCCGCAGGCGTGCAGACGCTCGCGCATCCACGCCGGAGACGGCTCGATCTTGATATTCTTGACAATGCGGGCGGTGTAGCGCGGGCACAGGTCGGTGTCCTTGACCTCAACCGACATATACTCGTTGATGTCGCCGCCGACGCCCTTTACCTCCGGGGTCTTGACGGAGAACGGACGGTCGAAGGTAGCCGCAGTCTCGCGGGCCAGACCGATCACGCTCAGGCAGTCCGGGCGGTTGGACGTAATCTCAAAATCGGAAACCCAGTCGTCCAGACCGAGCACCTTCTTGATGTCCTCGCCAACCGGGGTGCCGGCCGGCAGGAACAGGATGCCGTTCTCACACGCATACGGTACGCAGCCGTGGGACAGACCCAGCTCCTGGAACGAGCACATCATGCCGTTGGACGGCACGCCGCGCAGCTTGCCCTTGGTGATCTTCACGCCGCCCGGCAGGGTGGACTTGTGCAGGCAGACCGGGCAGATCTCGCCAACGGACGCAGGCGTTACATTGGGTGCGCCGGTGACGATCTGCACCGGCTCCTCCTTGCCGACATCGAGCTGGCAGATCTTCAGATGGTCGGAATCCGGGTGATCGACAACCTCGAGGATCTTGCCGGTCACAACGTTGTCGATCTCCGCGCCGAGGTAGTAAACCTCCTCGACCTTGGAGCCGGACATAGTCAGCTTGGCATCATATTCCTTCGGGGTGATGCCGTTCATATCGGTATAATCCGAAAGCCAGGATAATGGCAACTTCATAGGATATTTCCTCCTTGATGGTATCGCGCCATCAGGCGCGCATGAAATAGAAACAGCCTTGCTGTTTCGTAAAAACGCGGGGCGTGTACCTGCGTTTTTACACCCCGACCCAGCCGCCGTGGGCGGCGTCGTTCGGGTATCGAAAAGCGGTTTCGCCAGGAACCGTTTTTCGTATATAGGGGACTTTTGAAGTCCCCTATAAGGCGTCAGCGCTTAGAACTGGTGCAGGAATCGAACGTCGTTCTCATAAAACAGGCGGATATCGTCGATCTTGAAGCGGCCCATAACCATACGCTCCAGACCGATGCCGAAGGCGTAGCCGGAGTATTCATTCGGGTCGATGCCGCTCATCTCAAGCACCTTGGGGTGAACCATGCCGCAGCCGAGGATCTCAATCCAGCCCTCGCCCTTGCAGAGCGGGCAGCCTTCACCGTGGCAGCGGTAGCACTGGATATCCATCTCCGCAGACGGCTCGGTGAACGGGAAGTGATGCGGACGGAAACGAACAACCGTGTCCTCGCCGTACAGCTTCTTTGCGAACAGCTCGAGAATGCCCTTGAGGTCGCTCATGCGGATGCCCTTATCGACAACCAGACCCTCGATCTGATGGAACAGCGGAGAGTGGGTTGCGTCAACGGCGTCCGAACGGTAAACACGGCCCGGCGCGATAATGCGGATCGGCGGCTTGCGCTTTTCCATCGTGCGGACCTGCATCGGAGAGGTCTGCGTGCGGAGCACAACATTATCCGAAATATAGAAGGTATCCTGCGTGTCGCGTGCCGGATGATCCTTCGGAATGTTCAGCGCCTCAAAGTTGTAGTGATCCAGCTCAACCTCCGGACCCTCAGCGATCGAGAAGCCCAGACCAAGGAAAATCTCCTTGAACTCGTCGAGCACGATGTTCAGCGGATGCTTCTTGCCGATGACAACGTCCTCACCCGGCAGGGTAACGTCGATGGTCTCCGCCTCCAGCTTCTTCTCGAGCGCAGCCTGCTCGATCAGCTTCTTCTGCTTTTCAATGATGGTTTCGATCTCCGCACGAACGTCGTTGATCAGCTGACCAACAACCGGACGCTCCTCTGCGGCAACGTCCTTCATGCCCTTGAGCAGCGCGGTCAGCTCACCCTTTTTGCCGAGGAACTTAACGCGGGCCTCGTCCAGCGCGCGCGAATCCTTCGCGGCAGCGAGCTGCTCCTTCGCGGTCTGCAAAATGCCTTGCAGCTTTTCTTTCATACCAATTCTCCTTTGGAATATGATTTTGTAATTGAGGGCGGCGAAATGTTGCATACAGGGCAGAGCGACCTCAGAAGGTGAATTGCCCGAAGGGCAAGAGAAGCCACCCGGGGGTGCCCCGCCGCATATAAATGAGTGCACAACGTTAGAAACGGCGGAATGGGGTCATCTCGCCACTCATTCACAGCGTAAAAAACGCCTTCCGTCCCCGTAAAATAGGGACGAAAGGCGTAAAACTTCCGTGGTACCACCCTGATTCCCGAAAAAAATCGGGCACTCATTGAACGCCGGTAACGGAGCGTTACTTCGCCGGCGCCTACTGCATCTATTCAGCACCGGTGCTCACAGGGGAACTTCGCGCCATACCTCGATAAACGGCTTGCAGCCATGGGACCGTTCTCTCTGAGAAAGAGGAACACAGCGTTACTTTTCCTGCTCATCGCATTGGAATATTCATAACAGAATAATTAAAACACATTTTGCGGGAAAATGCAAGAGGCAACTACGAGATTTTCGTTTTAATAGTCAATATATTACGATTTTTTCATACTGAAACTACCGCCTCACCGTATATAAATAACAGCAGATCGTTAAAAACGGCGGGGCACCCCAGGGTGGCTTCTCTTGCCCTTTGGGCAATTCACCTTCTGAGGGCACCCCGCCCTACACGATATATTGCGCAATAGGATTTTATCCTTAGTTGCCGTCCGTTGCAACGTGCCAAAGAGCTGCGCGACACTGCTATCCCCCAGGGGACCCTCTCTTGCCCTCCGGGCAATTCACCTTGTGTCGCGCCTGCGTAGAGTAAACCGCCTGTGTAGCAGTAAACTGTCTGGCACTGCGAATAGGTAGAGAAATGGGAGCACACTGTGCTCCCCTACGGTAGGAAAAATCCTCTGCCGTTCCCTTTTTTCGCAGCGGTCACATATAGGAAATCTGCGCCAGACTCTCCAAGGGAAAGGGGAGAAAATCAGAGGGTGGAAACCGCAGGTGTCTACCCTCTTGTGCGCCCGCGCGGCGTCAGCGCACTCCCCGCTGAGGTGCAGCGAAAAACTCCCCGCCCGGAAAGGGCGAACACGCCTGCGGCAGTTCGCGTACCCCGCTCAGCCGGTGCTGAAAAAAGCTGCCGCCTGTTAGGGGCGAGGCCGCTTACGCAGTTCGCGTGCCCCGATAACTCGGTGCAGAAATGGTCTCTGCCCACCGTTAGAGCATAAAAAAAGGAACCCTTACGGGTTCCTTTTTGAAATCGCTCTTCCTTACCAGGATGCCTTGCGGACACCCGGGATCTGGCCCTTGTAAGCCAGCTCGCGGAAGCAGATACGGCAGATACCGAAATCACGCAGGTAAGCGTGCGGACGGCCGCAGATCTTGCAGCGGTTGTAAGCTCGGCTGGAGAACTTCGGCTTAGCCTGCTGCTTGAGAACCATCGACTTCTTAGCCATTTAACTTCTCCTCCTTACTTCTCAAACGGAGCGCCCATCAGAGTAAGCAGCTCCTTTGCTTCTTCATCGGTATTTGCAGTGGTGCAGATAACGATGTTCATGCCGCGGATCTTGTCGATCTGATCATAGGAAATTTCCGGGAAGATCAGCTGCTCGTTCAGACCCAGAGCGTAGTTGCCACGGCCGTCAAATGCGTTGCCGTTGATGCCGCGGAAGTCGCGTACACGCGGCAGAGCTACGTTGAACAGACGATCCAGGAACTCCCACATGCGGTCACGGCGCAGGGTTACCTTAACGCCTACCGGCATGCCGTCACGCAGCTTGAAGTTTGCGATGGACTTCTTAGCGTGGGTGATGATCGGCTTCTGGCCGGAGATCAGGGTGATATCACGGACAATAGCCTCGATAACCTTGGAGTTACCGTTTGCTTCCTTACCGCAGCCGACGTTGATTACGATCTTGTCGAGCTTCGGAATCTGCATTGCGCTCTCGTACTGAAACTTCTTCATCAGAGCAGGCGCAACTTCCGCAGTATACTTTGCTTTCATATTCGGAACCATTTATTGCAACCTCCTCTTCTTAAAGCGTTTCGCCGCAGTGCTTGCACACCGTCAGCTTAGTGCCGTTCTCGGTGAACTTGTGCGCTACACGAGTCGGCTTGTCGCACTTCGGGCATACGCGCATTACCTTGCAGGCACGCAGCGCACCCTCGCGCTCGATGATGCCGCCGGTTTCACCCTGACGGCGGGGCTTGGTGTGGCACTTGATCATGTTCACACCTTCGATTACTACCATACCCTTCTTCGGGTTTACGGACAGGACCTTGCCGCGCTTGCCCTTTTCCTTGCCGGAAAGAACGACTGCGGTGTCGCCCGTCTTAACGTGCAAATTGTTCATTTGTTGGCGACCTCCTTACAGTACTTCCGGAGCAAGCGACAGGATCTTCATGTAATCCTTGTCACGCAGCTCACGAGCGACAGGCCCAAAGATACGGGTGCCGCGGGGGTTTTTGTCATCACGAATGATAACGCCAGCGTTCTCGTCAAAGCGGATATAGCTGCCGTCAGCGCGGCGCAGGCCCTTAACGGTGCGGACGATAACTGCCTTAACGACATCGCCCTTCTTTACGCCGCCGCCCGGGGTGCACTTGCGCACCGAGCAAACAACTACGTCACCGATGTTGCCGTACTTGCGTGCGGAGCCGCCGAGAACACGGATTACCTTCAGTTCCTTTGCGCCGCTGTTGTCAGCTGCACGCAGAAAGCTTTCCTGCTGAACCATGTGCTCTCCTCCTTACTTTGCCTTCTCGATGATCTCGACCAGGCGCCAGCGCTTGTCCTTGGACAGCGGACGGGTCTCCATCACCTTAACCTTATCACCGATGCCACACTCGTTGTTCTCGTCGTGTGCCTTCAGCTTATAGGTGTGCGGAATAACCTTCTTGTACAGAGGATGTGCTACACGATCCTCAATTGCTACGACAATGGTCTTATCCATCTTATCGGAAACGACCTTGCCTACTCGCGTTTTGCGTAATGCTCTTTCGCTCATAATATTCGTTTCCCTCCCTTATGCCTTCTCCGCGATCTGCTTCTCGCGGATAACGGTATTGATACGAGCAATGTCGTGCTTGACTTCATTGATCTTGTTGGTGTTGTCGAGCTGATTGGTAGCGAGCTGCAGACGGAGGTTGAAGAGGTCCTTCTTCAGCTCACCGAGCTTTGCAGACAGCTCCTCAGCCGTCAGTTCTCTGATCTCAGATGCCTTCATCATGCTTCACCGCCATTCTTCTCACGGGCAACGAACTTGGTCTTGCAGGGCAGCTTGTGGCTTGCCAGACGCAGTGCCTCACGAGCAACTTCCTCGGAAACGCCTGCGATCTCAAACAGTACACGGCCCGGCTTAACTACTGCAACCCAGTACTCGGGTGCGCCCTTACCGGAACCCATTCGAGCACCAGCCGGATGCTTGGTAACCGGCTTGTCGGGGAAAATCTTGATCCATACCTGACCGCCACGCTTGGTGTAACGGGTCATAGCGATACGGGCTGCCTCGATCTGATTCGAGGTGATCCAGCACGGCTCGGTAGCCTGGATACCGAACTCACCGTTCGATACGAAGTTACCGCGGGTAGCCTTGCCGGTCATACGGCCGCGATGAACGCGACGATACTTAACTCTCTTAGGGAGCAGCATTAACGGTTGCCTCCTTCCTGACGGGGAGCACGACGCTCGCCACGGTTGAAGTCACGACGGCCGCGACGGTCACCGCGACGATCGCGGCGCTCGAATGCCGGCTTCGGAGCTTCAATGGAGCGACCCAGACGCGGACCGCCGTGGAGAACCTCACCCTTGTAGATCCATACCTTAACACCGATGCGGCCGTAGGTGGTCGCAGCTTCAGCAAAACCATAGTCGATGTCCGCACGCAGGGTCTGCAGCGGAATGGTGCCCTCGTGGTAATGCTCGGTGCGTGCGATTTCCGCGCCGCCCAGACGGCCGCCGCAGGAAACCTTGATGCCCTTGGCGCCCATGCGCATTGCACGGCCCATGGACTGCTTCATTGCACGGCGGAAACCGATGCGCTTCTCGAGCTGAGCTGCAATGTTCTCAGCAACCAGGGTAGCGTTGGTGTCCGGGTTCTTGATCTCGATGATGGAGCAGCGAACCTTCTTGCCGTACTTCTTGGTCAGCTCTTCTTCGAGCTTCTTGATGTCCTCGCCGCCGCGGCCGACAACCATGCCGGGACGTGCGCACTGGATCATGATCTTGATTTCGTCGTTCTTGCGCTCGATCTCGATCGCCGGAACGCCTGCGTCGTACAGACGCTTCTTCAGATCCTTACGGATCTCGTAGTCTTCCACGAGGAGGTCGCCGAACACATTGTCCTTAGCGAACCAACGGGAATCCCAATTCTTGATAACGCCGACACGGAGACCGTTCGGATTTACTTTCTGGCCCATTGATTACCCTCCCTTATTCTTTCTCGCCAAGAACCAGCGTTACGTGCGAGGTTCTCTTGAGGATTCTGAATGCACGGCCCTGTGCACGCGGCATAACGCGCTTCATGATCGGACCGGGACCGACGTGAACTTCCTTAACGTAAAGCTTGTCGGTGTTCATGCCGTGATTGTTCTCGGCATTGGCAACTGCGCTCTTGAGGAGCTTCTCCATCGGCTCGCATGCTGCCTTGGGGGTATTCATGATGATGGCCATAGCTTCGCCCGCATCCTTGCCGCGGATCAGATCGCAGATCAGCTTGATCTTTCGCGGGGTCATGCGTACGTTGCGTACAATAGCTCTTGCTTCCATGTTACTTTAACTCCTCCTTACTTGCCGTTATTGGAGGTCTTGCTGCCCGCGTGACCCTTGTAGGTACGGGTGGGAGCAAACTCGCCCAGCTTGTGACCAACCATGTCCTCGGTAACGTATACCGGAACGTGCTTGCGGCCGTCGTGTACTGCGATAGTATGACCGACGAACTCAGGGAAGATCGTGGAAGCGCGGGACCAGGTCTTGAGGACCTTCTTCTCGCCCTTTTCGTTCATTTCAACGACTCTTTTGATAAGCTCAGGAGCCACAAAAGGGCCTTTCTTAACACTTCTGCCCATATTAAGATAACTCCTTTCTTACTTGCCGTTGCGACGACGAGCGATCTGCTTGTCGGTGCGGTGGTTCTTCTTGCGGGTCTTGTAACCCATAGCCGGCTTGCCCCACGGGGTAACCGGAGACGGACGGCCGATCGGGCTCTTGCCTTCGCCGCCGCCGTGCGGGTGATCGCACGGGTTCATTACAGAACCACGAACGGTCGGGCGGATGCCCAGATGACGGGTACGGCCAGCCTTGCCCAGCTGTACGTTAGAATGATCAGAGTTACCAACAACGCCGATGGTAGCCTTGCAGTCCAGACGGACGTAGCGCAGCTCACCGGAGGGCAGACGAACCATTGCCTTGCCGCCTTCCTTAGCCATCAGCTGAGCGCCGACGCCTGCGGAACGAACCAGCTGTGCGCCCTTGCCCGGGTACAGCTCGATGTTGTGGATCATGGTACCAACCGGAATGTTCTCAACCGGCAGGCAGTTGCCGGGCTTGATGTCGGCATCCTTGGAAGAAACGACCTTGTCGCCGATCTTCAGGCCCTCGGGAGCGAGGATATATGCCTTCTCGCCGTCCTCGTACTGAACGAGAGCGATGTTAGCGGAACGGTTCGGATCATACTCCAGGGTCTTAACCTCGGCGTAAACGTCGAGCTTCTGACGCTTGAAGTCAATGATACGGTACTTCTTCTTGTTGCCGCCGCCGATGTGGCGAACGGTGATGCGGCCGTAGCTGTTGCGGCCAGCGGTCTTCTTGACCTTTTCGAGAAGGCTCTTCTCGGGCTTCACCTTAGACAGACCCTTGTAGGAAAGCACAGTCATATTTCTGCGCGAGGGCGTCGTCGGGTTGAAAGTCTTGATAGCCATTTGGAATTTCAACTCCTTGATACGTTATTATCGGGGTGGCTTCCCCATACAATTACTTCGTTTGAAAACACGTTTTCAAACGAGAGAGGTTCCACCGCGCACAGCGCGGATGAAACCAAGGCTGCGAAAAGTTCCGACCAGCGAAACTTTTCTTCGCTCTTGTATAAAAACCGTGATACATGCTCCCGGTTTTTATGAATCTGCAAGCAGATTCTATTGAAAACCCGCTTCGCGGGAACACTCAGGCTCGCCTTAGCAGCCGAAGTGGTTTTTACATCATGTTCTCGAAGATCTCGATCTTCTTGGAGTCAGCGGTCAGGGTTACGATCGCCTTCTTGATGTCGGAACGCTTGCCAACGTGAACGCCCATGCGCTTCCACTTGCCCGGCAGCTTGATGGTGTTAACCTTGGCAACCTTAACGCCGAAGATCTCCTCTACAGCCTTCTTGATCTCTACCTTGCCGGCATCGATCGCTACTTCGAAGGTGTACTTGTTGTCCTGTGCGCCCATCATGGAACGCTCGGTGATGATCGGCTTCTTGATAATGTCGTATGCGTACTTCATTATGCGTATACCTCCTGCAGCTTCTCAACTGCTGCCTTGTCGATGATGAACTTGTCAGCATTGAGGATGTCGTATACATTGAGGGTAGACGCGATCGTGGTGCGTACGCCCGGGATGTTTGCCGCAGACTTAACTACGTTTACGCGAACTTCCGGAGTAACTACCAGGCTCTTGCCGGTTGCCTCAACTGCGTTCAGGAAACCAACGAAGGACTTGGTCTTGATCTCGCCCATATCCAGGCCATCGATTACGATGATCTCGCCTGCTGCTGCCTTTGCAGACAGAGCGGACAGCATAGCCAGACGCTTGGTCTTCTTGGTCAGGCTGTAGTTGTAGGAACGGGGCTTCGGGCCGAGGGCAATACCACCATGGGTCCACTGCGGAGAGCGGATAGAACCCTGACGAGCACGGCCGGTGCCCTTCTGACGCCACGGCTTGATGCCGCCGCCACGAACCTCGGCGCGGGTCAGCGTGGACTGAGTGCCCTGACGCTGGTTAGCCAGATAATTCTTTACTGCAGCGTGTACAACGGTCATGTTCGGCTCGATACCGAAAACAGCCGCGTTCAGCTCCATCTCGCCGGTCTTCTTACCGGTCATATCAAAAACTGCTACTGTAGGCATGATTTGCTCCTCCTTCCCTTACTTTCTTGCGGAAGCCTTCTGCGGGTTCTTGCTGATGCCAGCCTCGCCCTTGGCAACCTTGTTGTTCTTAACGGTGTTCTTCAGCACTACGATGCCGCCCTTCGGGCCCGGAACTGCGCCGCAAACGGCGATCAGGTTAAGCTCAGCGTCAACCTTTACAACGTCCAGGTTCTGAACAGTAACCTGCTCAGCGCCCATGTGACCCGGCATCATCTTGCCCTTCATGATCTTGGACGGATCAGAGCAAGCGCCCATAGAACCCGCATGGCGGTGTACAGGGCCGGTACCGTGGGTTTCCTTCAGGCGGGATGCGTTGAAGCGCTTGATTACGCCAGCGTAGCCCTTGCCCTTGGAAGTGCCGGTAACGTCAACATAATCGCCGGTAACGAACATGTCAGCCTTAACAACATCGCCGAGCTGGAACGGAGTGCAGTCCTCAAAACGGAACTCCTTCAGGTACTTCTTCAGGGAGTCGCCAGCCTTCTTCAGGTGACCCTTCTGGGGCTTGTTCAGGCGAGCTTCCTTAACATCCTCAAAACCGAACTGTACAGCATTGTAGCCGTCCTTCTCTTCGGTCTTGAGCTGAGTTACAACGCAAGGACCTGCTTCGATTACGGTGCAGGGGATAACCTTGCCGTCAGCATTGAAGATCTGGGTCATACCGACCTTCTTGCCGATGATTGCTTTGTTCAGCATTTGTTTTTCCTCCTTAAAGGTTATTGGTTGACGGCATTTGACCGCCAACATGACCTCGCCGCGCGTGTCGCGGCAGGGCTTCAAACCGCCGGTGGGTTAATCCGGTCAGCTTGTTGACTTAAATTAGAGCTTAACCTCGAACTCGACGCCAGCCGGCAGGTCGAGAGTGGTCAGAGCCTCGATGGTAGCCTGATTCGGGTTGATGATGTCGATCAGGCGCTTGTGGGTGCGGCGCTCGAACTGCTCACGAGAATCCTTGTACTTGTGAACAGCACGCAGGATGGTAACGATCTGCTTCTCGGTCGGCAGCGGGATCGGGCCGGAAACCTTAGCGCCGTTGCGCTTAGCGGTCTCGATGATCTTCTCTGCGGACTGGTCGATCAGCTCGTGATCATACGCCTTCAGGCGAATGCGAATCTTCTGTGCGTTTGCCATTGTGGAATTTCCTCCTCGTATGTGTGCCATACATTAAATAATGTTTTGACTCGCTACGGAGAGAAACTGCAACTCCGCCGTGCGTATCACGCAACGGGCATGAAAATAACCGGGCGCACTGACTCCGCAGCGCAACAATCCGGTCACGATAAGAAACGTAAGTGGTTCAAACCATCGGCTTGACGGCGCACGCGCCGCGAGTCCCGAATTTACGCATGAACATTGCGTTTTTGCTGAATATCTGAATTCAGCTGATAGCAGTTATCTCAACCGCCCGATTGTCGGACCTACTCCACCGAAGTTACCTGCCCATAGCAGCAATCTCCGGTATCATCGCGTTTTAACTTGCTCTTGCAAGTTCTTATACATAGTACAATACTTTCGGAGAAAAGTCAAGTGTTTGCACAAAATTTTCAGCGATTTTTTGTTGAAATCGGAATTTTTCGCGTTATGCACAAAAACAGACCTGAAAACCCTCGTTTCAGGTCTGTTTTGCCCAATCTCAACCGGTAACAACCGCCAAGATCCACGAATCTGCATGGCTGTCGATCGTCAGATCGACCTTATCATAGGCAGTCACCGTGCAGCCCGCCTGTTCTACTGTCTGCAGCGTCTTTTCGAGCGTCTCCATACTGTTGTCCAGCCGGAACCACGAAACGCCGTTCTCCTGCGCGAGCAGCTCACCATCGATATCCGGCAGGCTGCTGCCGCCGACGGCCACATAGCAGTACGCAGTGTGTGCGCCGTGCAGGCTTTGCGGCAGCGTGAGCACCGGACTGGTCTGCACCTGTACCGGCTCCTCCATGATCGGCTCGGGCGCTGCGATCGACCGCTCGCTGTCTGCATACTGCTCGGCATCGATGCCCGCATCGCTCTGCGTATTCGCCGCAGAGTCCTCGCCGGTGTCATTCTGTCCGCTGTATGCGCTGCCGTTCGTGCTCTGCGAAGCCGTGCCGCTCTGCTGCGCGCTCGAATTCGATGCTCCGCCGCTCGACGCATCGGCGCTCTCCCGTACGGACTGCTCGATCTCATCCTGCATACCGCCGTCCGCCGTGCAGTCTCCTGCGTCCGCCGAAGCGGAATCCGCTGCCGCCGTGCTGCCGCGGCCCACCGTGCTGAACGCGGGCATCAGTCCGCCGCCGAGCACGACCAGCACGACAACCGCCGCAGCGGCCACCATCGTGAACACCGGCAGACGGCGCATCGGCTTTTGCGGCGCGACCACCCGAACGGTTTCCTCCTGCCGCAGACGTTCCATAATGCTGTCATGCAGTCCGGCAGGCGGCTCGGTTTCGTCCACCGCCAGCATGCTGTGCATCTGCTCCAGATCCTCTTTCAGCGCGGCGCACGATGGGCACTCTGCCAGATGCTCTTCCAGCTTTTGCTTTTCGGAATCGGTCAGGGTTCCGTCCACACTGTTCGAGCAAAGCTGTTCAAAATATTCCTCCTCATTCATGCTCCTCGCCTCCTTCCATATCTTTAGACGAAGGCAAATGAAAAAAGTTCCCTCGTTTGAGTAAAATTTTGCGTAAAGCGATGCGTGCGCGTGACAGCCGCGACTTTACCGTGCCTTCGCTGACCTCGAGTATCTCAGCGATCTCGGTGTAGCTCATGCCGGAAACGTCCCGCAGCAGGACGATTCTGCGGTGCTCGTCGCTCACCTCATCGAGCGCGGCGGCAAGCTCGCGTCCCAGCTCACTGTTCTCCAGGTGCTCCTCGGGTGTCGGTGCGGTGTCCGGAATCGGCAGTTCGCGTTCCTCGTCCTCCTCGCCCTGCACGAGCGGCTGCGTCGGCGGCTGACTCTGCTTATGCCGCGCGTAATCGACGCACTGGTTCATCGTGATGCGGAACAGCCAGGTCGCAAAGCCGCTGTCCCCGCGGAAGTCCTTCATCGAGCGCCATGCCCGAAGGAAAACCTCCTGCGTGATATCTGCGGCATCCTCCGGCGAGCCGGACGAGCGCAGCGCGATGGCATACACGCGCTTTTCGTAGCGCGTTACCAGCTCCTCAAAGGCGGAAAGCTCGCCGCGCCGCGCCTGCGCCACAATATGCTTGTCATCCACTGCGTCTCCCCTCCCTTTCTCTTACCTTATTATTATACATTCTCCTTCACCGAAACGAAGGCTTTCAGTTCGTCTGCGATTTCATACAGGTCACTCAGCCTGGTGAGTGCGCAAATGCGGTTCTTGAACGTCTTGACACCGCTTTCCCGCTTGAGATAGCAGTTAACGTGTCGGCGTGCCTCGAGCATGGCGATATGCTCGCCCTTCTGCTCGGCGGCAAGCTCGATCTGCCGCACAGCCGTATCCATGCGCTCCGCGAACGGCGGCAGCGCCGGACAGATGCCGGTCTCGAGCAGTGCATTCGCCCGCTCGAACAGCCACGGATCACCGAGCGAACCTCGCCCGATCATCACGCCGTCCGCGCCGGTGTGCGCGAGAATGCGGACCGCGTCCTCGGGTTCGGCCACATCTCCGTTGGCGAACACCGGAATGCAAACCGCCTGCTTGACTTCACGAATCGCATCCCAGTCGGCGGTGCCGCTGTATTGCTGTGAGCGCGTGCGTCCGTGCAGCGTGATCGCTGCCGCGCCGGACTGCTCAGCCATTTTTGCAAATTCCACGCAGTTGACGTTTTTTTCATCCCAGCCCTTGCGAAACTTGACCGTTACCGGCACATCGACCGCGTTTACGACCGCTGCAATCACCTTGGACGCAAGCTCCGGATCCTTCATCAGCGCGGAGCCGTCACCGTTGTTCACGATCTTCGGCGCCGGACAGCCCATATTGATGTCGATGATATCACAGCCGGATTTCTCCAGCGCCAGTTTCGCGCCTTCGGCCATCGTGTCCGGCTCGTGACCGAAGATCTGGGCAGCCGCCGGATGCTCGTCCGCACCAAGTTCAAGCAGACGAGGCGTTTTCTTATCCTTATAGCACAGCGCCTTTGCGGAGACCATTTCGGTCACGGTCAGCGCCGCGCCGTGCTCCCGGCAGATATGGCGGAATGCAAGATCGGTCACGCCTGCCATCGGTGCAAGCGCCAGTTTTCCGTTGATTGTTACGTTGCCGATCTGCATATCGTTCCTCCGTCTTATACATATTATATAACGGTGTATATTTTATCATAACGCGACTGCAAATGCAACTTACAGAATGGATGCACCCATTTTTCGACCGAAAAACGCAAAAACAGGGCAAATCCGAGGATTTACCCTGTCGATATATTTGGTTACATTACCATGCTGAGAATCTTCTCGCTGAAGAAATACCCGAACGAAATGAGCGCGGTATTCCACACGGCAATGCCCGCCGCAGACCAGCCGACGAACCACTTTACCGGCATCCGGAGCAGTCCGGCCGGGATGGAAACAATGGTGCGGATACACGGGATCACGCGGATGATCGCCAGTCCCCGCCCATGCTGTGCGTCGATAAATTCATGACATTTACGCACAAGGGACTTGAATTTCTTGCTCCTGCCGAACAGCTTCTCCATCACCGGCTCGCCGCCCCAGTAGCACACGGCGTAGATGACAAGACTGCCGAGCACACCGGCGACCACGCTCAGAAAAACCGTCAGCGGCAGCGACAGCTCGCTCCGGGCGATCAGCACACCGACGCACGGCATGATAACGCCTGCCGGAAATCCGGGCAGGTTCATATATTCGCAGAAAACCACGGCACAGACCAGAATCAGTCCGTACTGGTTGAACAGCTGAAAAAAGGTTTCGGCCGTCATAATAGCCGCCTCCGTTTGATAGGTTGCAGACGCAGATACGCATCTTCGTCTGTATTTTATTATAGTATACCAACCAAAACCGGAGGGTACAAGGGAACGGCCGCTCATTTTATAATCTGTTTACAAAACGAGCGCCGTCAGCGCCCAAATGGTGCCGATGAGCAGTGCGCCTGCGCAGAATCCGGCCAGCATAGAAAGACCGTCCGCCTTTCTTCTCGACCGCCGTCTGCGCGGCAGATAGCTGTTTGCGATGCGGCAGGCCTCCCGCACCATGTCGCCGCGCGGCGCATTGTAGTCCCGCACAAGGAAAATAGCCTGCTCAAACAGCGCCGGCTGCTCCGGCTTGACGACAATGACGCGGCGGCTGACACCTCGTACCATATGGATTCCTCCCTGCTGTTTTTATCCCATCATTCCCCTCTTGCGTGATTTTATACCAGTCTCATTCCAGCTTTTCAATTTTCATGACCATTACGGTCCTGTCATCATCGTGTCCGCGGCCTTTCGCCTCATTCACAAGCTGTGCCGCGATCTCCTTCGGGCTGTCGCCTGCATGCGCGATGAGCAGCTGCCGCACCCATTTATCGTCCGTGCCGTCGGTCACGCCGTCCGAGAGCAGAACCACGATATCGCCGTCATTCATCTGCAGCGGCACGGCATCGCCCAGCTCGTCCTCCTCCGCCAGACCGATGGGCAGCGCCGTGCCCGGCAGAATGGTCCACCGGCCGTTCAGCCGCATGTAGGTCGGTGCGGCGCCGCACTTGAGGTTTTCCGCGCGTCCGCTGAACAGGTCGAGCGTGAATGCGTCCAGTGTGGTGAAGCGCATGCCGTCTGACCGCAGGCGCAGCGCCGGAGAGACCGCGTGCAGCGCGTCTCCGACCGAAATGCCTGCACGCAGGAACCGCTCGAGCGAGGTGATGAGCATGCGGCTGTCCCGTGACGCGGCGGCACCCGAGCCCATGCCGTCCGACAGGAGCAGGCACGCCGTTCCGGTGTCGGTGAGAAAGTAGCACGCGTTGTCGCCCGAGACCGACGCGCCCTCCTTCTGCTGACGGCCAATGCCGACCACCGCACGGTACGGCGCCCGCTCGTGCATCTCAACATGGATGCCCTGGCTGCCCTTTTTCTTCTCCGGTGCGGTCAGCGTCACGCCCAGCAGCGCCGACAGACCGGCTGAAAAGCCGTCCCCCTGCTTCATGATGTCGTCAATGCCCTCGCCGTACAGTTCAACGGTCAGCCTGCCCTGCGAATCCCGCACCGCGCACACGCGGTCGATCCATCCGAACGCTGCTGCGTACCGGCGCACCTGCCGTTCCATCAGCGGCTGCGCCGTTTCATCCTGCGTGACCTCCGCGCCAAGCTGCCGAAGAATATCCGTAATGCCTGCGTATTGCCTGGCAAGCAGACTCTGGTTTTCCTCCTGCTGCCGCCGAAGGCTTTCGCGCTCGCGCAGCGCAAACAGCGCACTGTTGATGGCACGCATCAGCTCGGGCAGACGCGCACACCGTGCCGCAAAATGATAGGGAAAATCGCTCATTTCCGCTCGCCCGCGCTGCAGCATCGGCTGGGTCACATCATTGAGCGCCGCCAGCGTGCTCACATAGTCCCGCTGCCAGCACTGCGTACACAGCATGCAGTTTTTGCAGACATGATCGCTCGCGTAGTCGAATACCGCCCGAATATTCCGGTCTCCGGCGGCTTTGCCCTCGCTGACGCCGTGCAGCATAGCAAGGTACAGCTCGTAGAACGCCTGCGCCGCCTCGGTCGCACAGGTGCCCGCGAGTCTGCGCACGCGCTGACTCGCGGCTTCGCCCATCAGGGTATCCGGCAGCAGGCTGCGCCGGATGGCCTCCCACACGAAGGGCGGCAGCGCTGCGAACATGAGGACCGCGCAGAACAGCTCTGCAATCAGCGGAATGAACAGCGGATGCTCCACGCCGAGCATAGCCGCGCACAGTCCGCCGCCGAGTGCACAGACCGAAAACCAGCCGCGGCCGCTGTCGTGAAACAGTCCGGCAACGAGCGCACACAGGCCATAGCAGCAGGTGAACAAGGCTCCGTAGCCGATGTTGAGATCCATTGCCGCGCCGAACGCGACACCGGCTGCCGCGCCCGCCGCCGGTCCGCCGAGATACGCCGCCGCCAGCACGAGCAGCAGTGCGCCCGCTCTCGCGGGAGCGAACACGCCGAACAGATTGATACCCGAAAGCGATAAAAGCACGGTTGCGGTCAGCACCAAAAGCGTTACCGGTCTGCGCCAGTCGTTTTCGTCGCGCGGCGGTGCAAAGGCCGCGCCGTACATCCAGCACACGCCAAACGTGATGCCCTGCACGAGCAGGAATGTCAGCACCGCCGGTGCGGTCAGCTCTGCGCCGAGCGGCAGAAACACGAATGTACACGCCGCGCTTGCAAACGTTGCTACACCGGGTGCAAACCACCGCTCGGACATCACGCGCAGACCGGCGCACACGCTCATCACGCACAGCACCAGCAGCGCTGCCGCGGCGTAAATGCCGCCGTGGAATCCGTCGCCGCGCAGCATGACGCCACACACCAGACCGCCGAGCGCGGAAAGTCCCGCTCCTCGAGCCATCAAGGCCGCCGTCATCGCCAGTCCGAACGGCATGTACCCGCCAAGGATGGTTCCCTGTGCCAGCACCGCACACAGCACGAATCGCTGTACGCCTGTGATGAGCGTCCGCAAATGCTCCTGTTTCCATAATCCGGCAGCCCATGCTGCTGCATGCCCGATCCGCACCGGTATCGACGCGGACCGTCTTGCCCTTTGTTTATCCATTTCGTTACGCCTCCCTTGCTGTTTCCCCAGTATATCCCAATGCAGACGTGCCGCTTGGCGGGAAATAACAGCGGGAATTGCGTTTTGAAAAAAGTTAAGCGCATATTCCAACTTTCGAGCGCGTAAAAGTGGCGGTTTCGCCACAGAAACAAAAGGATAGACAGCGGCGCTTATAAAGTGTTGGAATGTGCGCTGTCGTTAGTGCGGCGGGCCAAAAGGATAGACACCACCTGCGGTGGTGTCAACCCTCTTGTGACTCCCGTTTCCACCCTTGGCATAACTCGGCGCAAATCGGAGACCGGCGACCGCTGCGAAAAGGGGTACGGCAGAGAATTTTTCTAAGGATAGCGCAATTCTCCATTTTCAATTCTCAATTTTGCACAAAAAAGAACCCGAAACTCTCGTTTCGGGTTCTTTTATCTTACTCCAGCTCAAACGCTCCGGTATAGAGCTGATAATATTTGCCGTGTTCCGCGATCAGCTGCTCATGGTTGCCGCGCTCGATGATATGACCGAGCTGCAGCACCATAATAACGTCTGCGTTTTGAATCGTGGACAGGCGGTGCGCGATAACGAACACCGTACGTCCGTACATGAGGCCGTCCATGCCGGCCTGCACGATGGACTCCGTGCGGGTATCAATCGAGCTAGTCGCCTCATCGAGGATCATAACCGGCGGATCAGCAACAGCCGCACGCGCGATGGAAAGCAGCTGGCACTGGCCTTGCGACAGACTGCCGCCGTCGCCGTCGATGACGGTATCGTAGCCATCCGGCAGTCGGCGGATGAAGTCGTCCGCGTTAGCCAGCTGCGCCGCAGCCGCAACTTCCTCGTCGGTCGCATCCAGGCGACCGTAGCGGATATTATCGCGGATGGTGCCGGTAAACAGGTTGGTATCCTGCAGGACGATGCCGAGCGAGCGACGGAGATCGGCTTTTTTGATCTTATTGATATTGATGCCGTCGTAGCGGATCTTGCCGTCCGCGAGGTCGTAGAAACGGTTGATCAGGTTGGTGATGGTCGTTTTGCCCGCACCGGTTGCACCGACGAACGCGACCTTCTGACCGGGCTCGGCGTACAGCGTGATGTCGTGCAGCACGATCTTATCCGGGTTATAACCGAAATCCACATCGAAGAAGCGGACATCGCCGCGGACCTGCGTGTAGGTGGTGGTGCCGTCCTCGTGCGGGTGCTTCCATGCCCAGATGTTGGTCTTTTCCGGGGTTTCAACGAGTTCGCCGTTCTTGTCGTACTTGGCGTTAACGAGAGTAACGTAGCCGTTGTCTACCTCAGGCTCCTCGTCCATCAGCTCAAAGATACGCTCGGCACCGGCAAGCGCCATAACGATGGAGTTGAACTGCTGCGAAATCTGCGTTACCGGCTGGGTGAACGACTTGGTCAGCTGCAGGAAGGACGCGATAACGCCGATGGTGATGCTGTTTCCGACCACGCCGGACAGCGCCAGCGCACCGCCGACAACCGCCACCAGAACGTACAGCAGGTTGCCGATGTTCATCATGATCGGCATGAGGATGTTTGCGAAGGTATTCGCGCTCGCAGCGTTCTCGCGCAACTCATCGTTGAGCGCATCGAACTGCTCCTTGCACTTTTCCTCGTGGCAGAACACCTTGATGACCTTCTGACCGTTGATCATTTCCTCGATATAGCCGTTGACCCTGCCGAGCGACTTCTGCTGCTCGAGGAAGTACTTCGCGGACTGACCGCCCAGCTTCTTTACCACCTTGAGCATGACGCACACGCCGAGCAGTACGAACAGCGTCAGCCATACATTCGTCACCAGCATGCCGATGAACACCGAGATAATGGTCATCGCCGAGGAAAACATCTGCGGCACGGACTGGCTGAGCATCTGCTGCAGCGTATCGGTATCGTTGGTGAAATGGCTCATCAGATCGCCGTGGGTATGCGTATCGAAGTAACGAATCGGCAGCTTCTGCATGTGCGCGAACATCTCGTCGCGCACCTTTTTGAGCACGCCCTGCGAAATGCTGACCATCAGCCAGTTGTAGACAAACGTAGTCGCAATGCCGATGAGATAGATCACCGCCATGCTCATCAGCGCATGCAGCAGGCCGGTAAACACCGGAGATGCCTGCAGCAGCAGCGGAGAAATATAGTCGTCGATCAGGCTTTTGAGGAACATGGAGCCTGCCACGTTTGCCACAGCCGACAGAAGAATGCAGATGAGTACAACCACAAACTGTACGCCGTAACCCCTCTGAATGTATTTCATAAGACGTCCGAGCGTCTTTTTCGGATTTTTGCTGCGCTTTCCGCCCATCATGCCTCTGCGGCCGCCGGGTCCGCGCATCTGAGGTCTTGCCATTATTCCTCGCCGCCCTTTCTGTTCTGCTGATTGTAGATTTCCTGATAGATCGTGTTGGCGGCGAGCAGCTCATCGTGCGTGCCGACAGCCTGCACGGTGCCGCCGTCGAGAATGACGATCTGATCCGCATCCTGCACGGAGGAAACGCGCTGTGCAATGATAATCTTGGTCGTGTCCGGGATCTCCTCCGCGAATGCCTTGCGGATGAGCGCATCCGTCTTGGTATCTACCGCACTGGTCGAGTCATCAAGAATGAGGATCTTCGGCTTTTTCAGCAGCGCACGCGCAATGCAGAGTCGCTGCTTCTGACCGCCGGATACGTTCGAGCCGCCCTGCTCAATGTGGGTATCGTACTGATCCGGCATCTGCTGGATGAATTCATCCGCCTGTGCCAGTCTGCACACGCGCTCGAGCTCCGCATCCGAGGCGTTTTCGTCACCCCAGCGAAGGTTTTCCTTGATGGTGCCGGAGAACAGCACGTTCTTCTGGAGCACCATGGCCACCTGATCGCGCAGCGCCTCGATATCGTAATCGCGGACATCCACGCCGCCGACCTTGACCGTGCCGTGCGTGGTATCGTACAGGCGCGGAATCAGCTGCACGAGCGTAGACTTCGCAGAACCGGTGCCGCCGAGAATGCCGACGGTCTGACCGGCCTTGATATGCAGGCTGACGTTTTTGAGCGCCAGCTTGCGCTCATCGCCCTTGTAGCTGAAGGAAACGTCATCGAACTCGATCGCGCCGTCCTTGACCTCGTGAATCGGGTTTGCGGGATTGTGCAGGTCGGGCTGCTCATCGAGGATTTCGGCAACACGCTCTGCACTTGCCTTGGCCATGGTAATCATAACGAAAACCATCGCTACCATCATCAGGCTCATCAGGATCTGCATCGCGTAGGAGAACATGCCGGTCAGCTCGCCGGTGGTCATCGAGCCGCCGACGATCAGACGCGCGCCGAACCACGAAATGAGCAGCATGCACGCGTACATGCAGAACTGCATCAGCGGCATAACGCCTGCCATGGTCTTCTGCGCCTTGGAAAACGTGCGGTACAGCATGCCGGAAACGCCCTCGAACTTTTCAGTCTCGTGGTCCTCACGCACATAGGTCTTAACAACGCGGATGCCGCGCACATTTTCCTGTACGACCGTGTTCATGCGGTCGTAGATCTTGAATGCGCGCTCAAAGACCGGACCGACAACCTTCATCAGGATGCCCATGCCGATTGCCAGAATCGGCAGCACCGCGAGGAATACGAGCGCCATCCTGCTGTTGATCTTCATCGCCATGAACAGCGCAAAGACCAGCATGACCGGGCAGCGCACCGCGATGCGCGTGCACATCTGAAAGGCGTTCTGTACGTTGGTAACATCGGTGGTCAGACGGGTGACGATCGAACCGGTGGAGAACTTATCAATGTTGGAAAACGAGAAATTCTGCACATTGTAGTACATATCGTGACGCAGATTGCGGGCAAAGCCGGTTGAGGCTCTCGCCGCAAAGGTGCCGGCCGCCGCGCCGAACACCAGCGCGAGCATGGCGCACAGCACAAGGATGATGCCGTATTTCCAAATGGCGGCCATATCCTGCCCGTCAATGCCCTTGTCGATCAGCAGCGCCATAACCATCGGAATGATGACCTCCATCACGACCTCAAGCACAACGAAAAACGGCGTGAGCAGTGCGTCCTTTTTGAACTCACGCACACTTTTCAGCAGTCGTTTTATCATTATTTCTGTCCCTCCCTGCACATATTGCATTGGTACTGCTCCAGATTGGAGCGGATTTTTTCACAGACCGCAAACCAGCCCTTCAGCTCGTCCTTGGTGATGCCCTGCCGCAGAAGCTGTTCCATCTGCTTCATGCGCTCAGTAATGTATTCATCCATTGCACGCGCCTGCTCGGTCAGCACCAGACGTTTCAGGCGGCCGTCATGCTCCACCGGCTCACGGCGGATAATGCCGTGCTGCTCCATCAGCTGCAGTATGCCCGTTGCGGTCGAGCGGCGCATCTGGAACGCGTTTTCCAGATCCTTCTGAAATATATCGCCCTGTTTTTCGTGTATGATCAGGTGATGGACGATCATCGCCTGCATGCCGGTCACATTCGCTGCATTCGCAGTCTTTTCGGTCATACACGCCATCTGCCGCCGAAGCAGATTATGCAGCATGCCGATTTCTGCACCGATGCGGTCGTTCGAGTGACCGCAGCATGCATTATGGTCGCAACAATCCATTGTTAGCCTCCTTACTGTTAGCTTGCTAACATATTATACACCGTCATTCGGCAATGTCAACGAGTTTCACGAAATGTTCACATTTCGGGAAGTGGTCGCTTGAGAAGCGAGAGGAATCTTGCCTACCCGGCAGGGGCACAAGAGGGTAGACACCAAGGTTTCTACCCTCTTGTGAATCACCCGTTTCCTAAACATAGCACGGCGAAAATCGGAGAGCGGCGACCGCTGCGAAAAGAAGAACGGCAGTCGGGTTATCCCTTTGTAGGGGCGCGCATTGCGCGTCCATTACTTTACCTCTACGCAATGCTAGATACCTTTCTACTACACATACCGGCTACTCTACGCAGGCGCGGCATGACAGTGCCGCGCAACTCGGTTACACGTTATTGCGCCCAACATCTACGAATTCCATTCATTTGTACTATTTACATATCATATCCGTAGGGCGGGGTGCCCTCACCCCGCCGTTTCTCTCTGATTTGCACCAATAAAATGAAAAAACGGAGAATGAAAAACCATCTGGTTCATTCTCCATTTTCCACTATTTCGCCTGATATGCCGGTTTGAGAAACATTTCTTCAAGATACTGCTTACCGGTTTCGGTTCGGAACACGCGGTCTTTCGCGGTTTTACACTGCTCTGCCGTCATGCCGTCCTCGTAGGCGTTGACGAGGAAATCCGCTTCGAGCAGAATACGAAAATCTTTTTCCTCTCCGGCGGTATAGGTATGGTGATGCGCGATGAGCCACTGCACGCGCTCGCTTTCCTGCTCATCCGCGCCGCACTGCCGCAGCATGGGTGCCGCGACCGCCGGACCTTCCATCTCCTGCCAATGCCCGCCGTTCGAGCCGTGCTTCCGTTCGGCTTCGTGGATGCCGATATCGTGCAGAACGGCTGCGGCTTCCAGTACATTCTGCGTATGCTCATCCAGACCTTCCCTGCGCCCGAGCAGGCGGCTATATGCGTATACCTTTATAAAGTGCTGAATCCGTTTTGCGTCGCCTGCGTCGTATGCGATGGCGAGCGCGGTCAGCTTTTCGATGTCGATCATGCGTGTCACTCCTTTGGCGCAAGCATAGCACCGCACGACCGGATTTGTCAAGTCAGGGTAATACCACATAATTGAACAAGAGCGATTTACGAGTAAATTTTGCGGTCTGACTAGGCGTGATTTTGCGGTAATACTTTGTGTATTACCGTGAAAGCACAACGACGTCAGAGCACAAAATTTCCGTAAAGCGCCGCAGTTTAATTGTGCGGTGTTACCCTAATCCTGTCCAGCCGTATTTCGTCATATCCACGCGGCCGTCCTCGGTGAACTCGATGCCGTCCGCTTCGAGCAGTGCGCGCTGGATATCCGCGCCGCCGAACGCAAACGCCGGTGACGTTCGTCCGTCTTTCGTTACCACGCGGTAGCATGGAATACCCTCTGGATCGGGATTGGCATGCAGTGCATAGCCGACGACGCGCGCCCATCTCGGGTTGCCCGCGAGCAGCGCGACCTGCCCGTAGCTGGCCACCGTTCCGCGCGGAATTTTCTTCACCACTGCATATATACGGTCAAAGCTGTTTGCCATGGCTGTTGCCTCCTTCTTTTACTTTATTATATCAAGTCAGATTGCCGATATCCATAGGTTTTTCAGCCTAAAAAACTGTATAATTTTATCACGCTAAAGTATTGCATATACAAAAAAATTGCTATATAATAAAACCGTCACCAAATATAAGAGCATTCCACTCGGATTACTTACGAAAGTTAAGCGAGTGGTATAGAATGTAAGGAGGACAATAAAAATGGCACTTACCAATTCTTATCTGCAGGGCGTGTACGAAACCGTACAGAAGCGCAACCCGAATGAGCCGGAGTTCCAGCAGGCAGTTTACGAGGTTCTCGAGAGCCTTGAGCCGGTTGTTGAAGCTCGTCCGGAGCTTGAGAAGAACGGCATCATGGAGCGCATCGTAGAGCCGGAGCGCATGTTCATGTTCCGTGTACCGTGGGTTGACGATCAGGGCAAGGTTCAGGTTAACCGCGGCTTCCGTGTACAGTTCAACTCCGCAATCGGCCCCTACAAGGGCGGTCTGCGTCTGCACCCCTCTGTTAACGCATCCGTTATCAAGTTCCTCGGCTTTGAGCAGTGCTTCAAGAACAGCCTGACCACTCTGCCGATGGGCGGCGGCAAGGGCGGCTCCGACTTCGACCCGAAGGGCAAGTCCGATGCTGAGATCATGCGTTTCTGCCAGTCCTTCATGACCGAGCTTTCCAAGCACATCGGTCAGTTCACCGACGTTCCGGCAGGCGATATCGGTGTTGGCGGCCGTGAGATTGGCTTCATGTTCGGCCAGTACAAGCGTCTGCGCAACGAGTACACCGGCGTGCTGACCGGTAAGGGTCTGTCCTACGGCGGTTCTCTGGCACGCACGCAGGCAACCGGCTACGGCCTGTGCTACTACATGAAGGAAATGCTCGCATACAAGGGCACTTCGTTCGAGGGCAAGACCGTTGCAATCTCCGGTTCCGGCAACGTAGCGATCTATGCCTGCGAGAAGGCTACCCAGCTGGGTGCTAAGGTTGTTACCATGTCCGACTCCAACGGCTTCATCTACGATCCGAACGGCATCAATCTGGATGTTGTTAAGGACATCAAGGAAGTTAAGCGCGGCCGCATCAAGGAGTATGCTGAGCGCGTTGCAGGCAGCACCTACACCGAGGGTCAGCGTCCGTGGGGCGTAAAGTGCGACATCGCTCTGCCGTGCGCAACCCAGAACGAGCTGAACGAGGAGAACGCCAAGGCTCTGATCGCCAACGGCTGCAAGTTTGTAGCTGAGGGCGCTAACATGCCGTCCACCCCGGAGGCTGTTGCAGCATTCCAGGCAGCCGGCGTATTCTTCGGCCCGGCAAAGGCTGCTAACGCAGGCGGCGTAGCTACCTCCGGTCTGGAAATGAGCCAGAACTCCCTGCGTCTGTCCTGGACCTTCGAGGAAGTTGACCAGCGTCTGCACGACATCATGGTTAACATCTTCCACACCTGCATCACTGCAGCTGAGAAGTACGGCCACAAGGACAACCTTGTTATGGGCGCTAACATCGGCGGCTTCGAGAAGATCGCTGACGCTATGCTCGCTCAGGGCGTATGCTAAGACTTTCGTCTTCGAATTGAAGGGCCAAGGCCCTTCAATTCGAGAGACGCCCTTGACAGGCTTTGCCTGTAAGGGCTATTGCAATAAAAGAGCACCGGAATCGAAATTCCGGTGCTCTTTTATTGTTCGTTAAAAATGACCCGGCAAAGCTGGGCCATTTTTGTCGCGCTGAAAGCGCTCCATTTGATGCGCTCTGCGGCGTGATAGGTTATCTGGGTGCTGAAATCCCCGTCGGGGATTTTATGGGTTGGCGTGAACGCTGTCGCCCGCGAAGGACTCACCGCCAACAGGCGGCTGTCCTGTGGGTGCGGTTTGCGGGGCATACCGCGTATTTTACCGCGAACTGCGTTCGCGGGTGCGGGACACGGCGGCACAGCCGCCCGTGTCCCTCATTGCACATCCGGCTGCTCTATGCAAAAAAAGACCGCCGTAAGGCGGTCTTTTAGCTTATGCGTTTTCGGAAAAGTCTGCCAGACGCAGATTCTCGTTATGGTCGGTCGCGTAGGTGATATTCCACGGCGAAGTGAACAGCAGCAGGCTATTGCCCTTGAGATCCTCGACGATCTTGGTGTCGCTCGTGAGCTGGAGCTTCTTAATATCGAAGTCCTCCTCATCATTCTCAACCCAGCGAACGTGCTCATACGGCAGGTTTTCGCGGATGATCTCAACGTTATACTCGTTCTTCAGACGGTACTCGAGCACCTCAAACTGCAGCACGCCGACAACGCCGACGATGACCGATTCCATACCGGCATTCGGCTCACGGAAGATCTGGATGGCGCCCTCCTGTGCGATCTGCTCGACACCCTTGACGAACTGCTTGCGCTTGAGCGTGTCCTTCTGACGGACAACGGCAAACAGCTCGGGTGCGAACGTCGGGATGCCGGAGAACACGCACTTATGCTTGGGATCGCACACGGTATCACCGATGGAGAACACGCCCGGATCGAAAATACCGATAATATCGCCCGCATACGCCTCATCGACGATGGAGCGGTCCTGTGCCATCAGCTGCTGCGGTGCGGCAAGCACCATCTTCTTGCCGGACTGAACGTGCAGCACGTCCTGACCGCGCTCAAACTTGCCGGAGCAAATACGCATGAACGCAACACGGTCGCGGTGCGCCTTGTTCATGTTCGCCTGAATCTTGAACACAAACGCGGAGAAATGCGGGTCGAACGGGTCAATCACACCGATGTCAGCGGTACGCGCGGTCGGCGGCGGCGTCATCTGCAGGAACTTTTTCAGGAACGGCTCAACGCCGAAGTTAGTCAGCGCGGAACCGAAGAACACCGGCGACAGCTTGCCCTCGTGGACAGCCTTGAGGTCGAACTCATCGCCCGCACCGGAGAGCAGCTCCACGTCGTCGATCAAAGTCTGGTACTGGTCCTCGGGCAGCAGACCCTCGAGGATGGGATCATCGATGGACAGGCGCTGTGCCTTGACCTCGTGACGAAAGTCCGCGCCCTCAAAGGCAATGACCTCATCGTCCATGCGGTCGTACACGCCCTTGAAGCGCTTGCCCGAGCCGATCGGCCAGTTGACAGCGTAGGTGCCGATGCCCAGCTCATTCTCGATGTCCTCGAGCAGCTCGTACGGGTCGCGTGCCTCACGGTCCATCTTGTTGATGAAGGTGAAGATCGGCACGCCGCGCATCGCGCAGACCTTGAACAGCTTGCGGGTCTGTGCCTCGACGCCCTTGGAGGCGTCAATGACCATCACCGCCGAGTCAGCCGCCATCAGCGTGCGGTAGGTATCCTCGGAAAAGTCCTGATGACCCGGGGTATCCAGAATGTTGATGCACTTGCCCTCATAGCGGAACTGCAGCACCGAGGACGTTACCGAAATACCGCGCTGCTTCTCGATCTCCATCCAGTCGGAAACCGCATGACGGCTGTTTTTCTTGCCCTTGACCATGCCGGCCTCCTGAATGGCTCCGCCGTAGAGCAAAAACTTCTCCGTAATGGTGGTTTTACCAGCGTCAGGGTGCGAAATGATTGCAAATGTGCGCCGATTTTCAATTTCTTTTTTCAGGTCTGCCACAGACTTTTTCCTCCCGATCTATCAAAAATCTAATATTGTTGTAGAATGTACACAGAATGTTCACAATTCACCAGTATTATAAATGACGTGGAAAGCGTAAGATCCCCCCACATGTTCTTGCTTTCTACTCTCTATCCTACCTTTTATTGCGGGAGCAGCCGGACGAAAGTTCGGCTGTTCCTGTTTTTTTACCTTTTTCAAAGGTAGAACGAAAGCTGCGGCACCCGCCGCATCGGGGCAAGAGGGTAGACACCTACGGTTTCTACCCTCTTAACTCCCGTTTCCCTTAACTTGTTAGTCCAGCGCAGCTTTCCTATCTGTGACCGCTCCGAAAAAGGGGAACGGCAGTCGGTCTACCGCAGCGTGTCTTTCTCCGCCTATTCGCAGTTCACAGACAACTTACTGCTACACATATCGGAAAGTCTACGCAGAGGGCGGCACAGCTATGCCGCCCACTTAACCATTGCGTGCGGCACGCGCTGTCAGACGCAGAAGAGACCCTCGTCAACGTGTAAGGGTCGACTGCCGTTCCCCTTTTCGAAGCGGTCGCCGGTCTCTGATTGCGTCAGGCTAACAAACAACAGGAAACTGGAGTCCCAAGAGGATAGTACTCGTTTAATCCGCGCACGGCGCGGGAACAAGGTTTAGTGGCCTACGGGCAAACCTTGGTGTCTATCCTTTTGGACCACCCAGCTGGACCAGCTGCACCGATTCGATTCAGCCGAACCGCCCACAAGGCTGCAAAGGAGCCATCACAGCTCCTTTCGACCCTCCAGTGCACGGGTCAGCGTCACCTCATCGACGAACTCCAAATGCCCGCCAACCGGAATACCATACGCCAGCCGCGTAATCTTGATGCCGAACGGCTGCAGCAGCCGCGAAATGTACATCGCCGTGGCTTCGCCCTCGGTGTCCGGATTGGTGGCGAGGATAACCTCCTCGGTCTCCTCCTCCGCCACACGCTTGACCAGCTCGCGGATACGGATGTCGTCCGGTCCGACGTGCCCCATCGGAGACAGCGTGCCGTGCAGCACATGATACAGACCCTTGTACTCCTTCGTGCGCTCGAACGCGATTACATCGCGCGGCTCTGCCACCACGCAGATCACCTTCTGGTTGCGCGTCTTGTCCGAGCAGATCGGACAGATCTCACTGTCCGTCAGATTCTGACAGCGCTTGCAGGTGAACGTCTTGGCTTTTGCTTCACGGATGGCATCCGCAAACCGCTCGGCATCCTCTTTCGGCAGGTCGAGCACATGAAACGCCAGCCGCTGTGCGGTCTTCTGGCCAATGCCCGGGAGCTTTGCAAACTCCTCGATCAGCCGTTCGACCGGCGGTGCAAAAAGCTCCATTACAGCAGACCGCCCAGACCGCCGCCAATGCCGCCCGTAATCGCGGACATCTGGCTCTGCGACTTGTCGGAAGCCGCCTTGAGCGCCTCGTTGACCGCTGCAACGACCAGATCCTGCAGCATGTCGATATCGTCCGGATCAACAACGTCCGGCTTGATCTCAATGCTCTTGAGCGTGGAAGTGCCGGTTACAGTCGCGGTAACCATGCCGCCGCCTGCCGTGCCGGTGGATTCCATCAGCGCGATCTCCTCCTGCGCCTTGAGCATGCTCTCCTGCATCTTCTGTGCCTGCTTCATCATCGCCTGCATGTTCATGCCGCCGCCGAAGCCGCCGAAACCCTTACCCTTTGCCATAATAAATGTCCTCCTTAAAGCTGTTTCACTTGAATATCCATTGATTTAGCGCGGTCGATCAGTTCATCGACTGCGATATTTTTTTTCACACCAAGCTCCTCGCCCGCTTCGCGCACCTTGACCTTGATGGGTGCGCCGTTCAGCTTAGCCGCCTGCTCCCGGATGACCGAAATGGTCGGCTCCTTTGCCGCGAGAAGAGCCGTCATTTTGTCCTCGCAGAGAATGACGAGCGCGTTGTCCTCGAGCACGCCTTTCGCGCTCAGCTTGATACAGGTGTGCGCGCCGATGTTGATTTTGTTGGTCAGCGCCTTGAGCAGCGGCTGCCAGTGCTGCCACAGCGTCCGTTCCGGCTTGGGCGGTGCCGGTGCCGACTCCTCCTCGCTTACCCAGTCAGGCGCATCCTCGTCACCCGGAAGCGGCGGTGCATCATCGTCACACGGCGGAGGCGGCACATCGCCTGCCTGCTGCGCGGCTGCTGCGGGCACCATCTGCACCGGAACACCGTTCTTCAGCTTTTCCTCGAGCGCTTCTACGCGCCCGCCGAGTGTGTCGTAATTGTCAGCCCCCAGACTGCACAGCCGCACCGCGCACAGCTCAGCCTCAACGCGGCGATTGGCTGCCGTGCGCATGTGGTCGAGCGAATCGCTGATAATGCGGCTCCACGCGATGAGCGTGGACGACGCCAGACCGTCGCACAGCGCCTGCAGCGTCTTTACGCTGTACGCGGGAGAAATGAGCGCGGAAACGTCGGTCTTGCTGGTCTTGACCAGCAGTGCATCGCGGATCAGACCAAGCATCTGGTCGTACACAGACGCCAGATCACGGCCCGCATTGTAATATTCGTCCAGCAGACCGACCGCCGCCGCCAGATCACCGGTTTTCAGGTGCTCGGCCAGGCGAATGCCATCGTCCTGACCCATGACGCCAAGCGCCGCCGTGACGGTTTTCTCGTCCACCGCACCGGCTGCCGCCGCACGGTCGAGCATGGAAAGCGCGTCTCGCATGGCGCCGTCTGCCAGCCGGGCGATCAGGCGTGCCGCACCTTCGGTCAGCTCAATGCCCTCACCTGCCGCAACATCCAACAGCCGGCGGGCAATATCCTCCGCACCGATCCGGCGGAAATCGAACCGCTGACAGCGCGACAGAATGGTCGCAGGTACCTTGTGCAGCTCGGTGGTAGCCAGAATGAACAGAACGTGCTCCGGCGGCTCCTCGAGTGTTTTGAGCAGCGCATTGAACGCACCGATGGACAACATGTGTACCTCATCGATGATGAACACGCGCTTGCGGACCTGTGCAGGCGTGTAGCGCGTCTCATCGCGCAGGTCGCGGATGTTGTCCACGCCGTTGTTGGACGCCGCGTCAATCTCGGTCACGTCCAGCACCGAGCCGTCCAGAATGCCGCGGCACGCCGCACACTCGTTGCACGGATCGCCGTTCACCGGATGCTCGCAGTTGACCGCGCGCGCGAGGATCTTCGCACAGGTGGTCTTACCGGTGCCGCGCGTGCCTGTAAACAGATATGCATGGCTCAAACGTCCGGACTGCAGCTGCGCGCGCAGCGTGTCCGTGACATGCTGCTGCCCAATCACATCCGCAAACGTCTGCGGCCGCCATTTGCGGTATAAAGCCTGATACATTACGAAAATCCTCCCCTCAATAAAATAAAGAGGCGGGCGTAAGCCCGCCTCAAAGCGTCTTCCGCGAACCACGTTCGCGCATTAAATCATCCAACCGCTGCTTGCAGCGGTTGACTGCAAGGCAGGTTTTCCGAATGGAAAACCGAGCCTTTGGCCCCGCCGGAGCGGACCGCGTCTGCGACGCGGCATGCAATCCGCATCGCTCCGCGATGCAACAAATCGCCTAGCTTTGCCGGGTGATTTGTTACCCCGACCCAGTCACCTTGGGTGACGTCGTTCGGGTATCAAAATACGGTTTCTACGGAACCGTATTTTGTATATAGGGGACTTTTGAAGTCCCCTATAAGGTCTTTCGTTCAGCGCCCCACAAGACCGCACACAGGTAATTCGAATACACACACCCGGCTGCCTTTCCGCATTTCGGGCTCAGAATCGGCAGATCTGCGGCACACGATGGTTTCTGCTTAATGCTGCTCGGTTCCCCGCCTGACATGGTTCACAGTCCTCCGTTGCGCAGTACCGGTTCCTCATCGCCCTGTGAGTGGCTGCCTCGCCGCATGTGTGCTCCTTGTTACCCGCATAGTCCCCGCTGAAGCGGATTGCGGGTTCAAGGCACCGCTAACGCCCCGACTTGTGCGGCCTTGTGCGGCGCTGAACGATTTTCAGTTTTCAGTTTGTGCCGAACAATTCGGCTTTATGCTTCCGGATCCTCCGAGCTGTCACCGCTGTCTCCGCTGTCGCCACCGGAATCGCTGCTGTCTCCCGAATCGTCTCCGCTGTCACCGCCGTCTCCGCTGTCGTCACCGGAATCGCCGCTGTCGCCGCTGTCATACGATCCGCCGTCACCGGAATCCTCATTGCCGGTGTCGGTATCCGAAGAGCTGCTGTCCGAATCACTGTCATCTTCTTCATCATCGTAGTAATAATTATCTACGCCCATGTTCTCGAAATCATACTTGTTTTCGATATTCTGATGACTGCAGGTCTCGGTCGGAACCTTGCCCTTCCAGAATCGGCCGGTTGCAGCACGTCCCGCAGCGCGGCACGCGCCGGATGCCAGCAGACCGGTATCCATACAGTAGGTGACTTCCTCGAAATCCTGCGGATGCGAGTCAAATACCAGACCGGAATCACCTGCATGCACCTTCTGCATAACAGCCAGCCAGATATTCGCCGCATTGCGGCCGTACAGGCCGTCCAGACGGTAGTTATGCTCGTAGCCTACCCATACCGCACCGGAATACTTTGGCGTGATGCCGCAGAACCAGATATCGGTATTGGAGGTGGTGGTACCGGTCTTGCCGCCGGTTTCTACACCGTCAAGCTGAATGCCGTAGGCGGTACCGTGTGCGGTAACGTTCTGCAGACAGTCGAGCATATAATAATCCGTGCGGACATTGGTAAAGCCCTTATCCGTGTTGGGTGTATTCTCCATTACGGTGTTGCCTTCGCTGTCCGTCACCTTGGTGTAGGTGCGGGTACCGCCGCAAACGCCATCATTGATGAAGGTCGAGAAACCGCCCGCCATCTCACGAACGGTAACACCGTCCGTCAGTGCGCCAAGCGCCAACGGTGCAAGGTCGATATCCGACTGCACGGTACCATCCTCGTTGGTGCGGCTGTCTACCAGCTTAAAGCCAAGCTGCTGGGTCAAAAAGTTAAACGATACCTGCGGTGTCAGCGTTTTGAGAAGCTGTGCAGAGACCGTATTGAGCGAACGGGTCATGCCCTCCTTAATGGTCAGCTGACGGCCGGTCGGATATTTGCCGTCGTTCATCGGCCACGGATTGCCTTCCTCATCCTCCATGAGCGCACGATCATAAATCGTGCTGTCCGGCGTGACGATGCCGTTATCCATCGCCGGTCCGTAAGCCGAGAGCGGCTTGAGCGAAGAACCCGGCTGACGGCGTGCGTCAGACGCATAGGAGAAACCGCGGCTGCTGGTCTTTTCACCGCGGCCGCCGGCAATACCAACGATATTGCCCTGCTTGTCCGTGATGACCATGGCACTCTGCGGGATTTCGCCGTACTTCTCGGTGTTCGGGAAATTATCTGCGTTAGCCCAGACCTCATCAAGTGCATTCTGCACCTTGGTGTCGATGGTCGCATAGATGTTCAGACCGCCGGAGTAAACCATGTTCTCCGCAACCAGACGGGAATATCCCTTTTCGGTCATCAGGTCGTTGATCACGTCCTTGATAACTTCATCGGTGAAGTAGCTGTAGGTGGACTTGATCTCCTGCTGATACTCCTCGTAGGGGCGGTAGTTAAGCTCCTCTGCTACGGCAGCCTCATACTCCTCCTGCGAGATCATCTTCTGATCGAGCATCTGTGCAAGGATGGTCTCCTGACGCTTCTTTACCTTTTCGGGATGGTTATAAACGTCGTAAATCGACGGGTTGTTGGTAAGACCTGCCAGCACGGCGGATTCTGCCAGATCCAGCTGCGATACATCCTTGTCAAAGTACTGCATCGCCGCAGTCTGCACACCGTAGCTGTTGTAGCCCAGATAGATCGTGTTCAGGTACATGACCAGAATACGATCCTTGTCGTCAATCTCTTTCTCGAGTGCAAACGCGCGGAAAATCTCGTTTACCTTGCGCTTTACCGAGTAATCGTTATCAGCCGTGATGTTTTTGATCAGCTGCTGCGTTATCGTCGAGCCGCCGTACTGCGTACCGCCGAGCAGCCAGCCCTTGACCGCACCGATCGTGCGCACCCAGTCTACACCGTGGTGCTTGTAAAAGCGCTCGTCCTCGATTGCAACGACTGCGTTCTTGAGGGTATCCGGAATCTTGTCGCTGTCCACCCATTCACGGTTTTCCTTGCCCTTGATGGTTTCGTACAGCTTGTATTCATCGGAATCCGATTCCTTAGCATAAATGAATGAATTCAGATTCAGACCCAGTCCCTTGCTGATCTCCACCGCAGTTTCCTGCGCGGACGGATTGATATAGATGTGCACATACAGCGCAAACGCAATACCGCAGAAGCAGCCGCACAGCACACCGATCAATACCAGTGTAATCAGTATGCGGGAGAACAGATGTCCGATTCCCGTTCCTTTTTGATTGCCAGTTGCCAATTTGTTTTCCTCCTTGCCCTACGATATGCACCGCAGGGTCCTCTCGGGTAAGACGAAGAACACGTCCTATTTGTTCCCGCACACGGTCTTGTTTTTTGAAGCACCGTGTATTATTGGCAATACCGTAAAATTCATCGGTATTACCGTCTTATAAGGCTAAATGAATTGTACAATAGCTGCCTGTGCCGATTTTCTTCCGGCAGCTTACTGCCGAGGTAATAGGCACTCTGATAGCATTATACCACAGGACTTTGCAAATTCCAAACATTTTTTACGCTGCTTTTAGAATAGACCGTATTTTTGTGGGAATACTCAAAGCAAGTCCCACTGAGTGAAGGAGTTTTGACTATGATGCAGGGTTTTTATCTGCTTGCTATGCAGCAGGCGCGGCGGCGCACACAGTTCGCCGCGCTGGCGTGTCTTGCGGCAATGATCAGTCTGGTGCTGGCCGGACGTGCGCTTCTGGCTTCGCCGGCCGTTCCGGCGAGCGCATCGATTACCTATACGGTGCAGAGTGAAAACGACCGGCTTGTTATCCGGCAGAGCGACGGCTCGGTCCTGCGCACAGGCATCGACACGCGCACGCTGCCATCCGCTGAGCAGCAAGCGCTTGCGGACGGCATTACACTCGATAATGCAGAGGAGCTGGCGCGGCTGCTGGAAAATTACAGCTCGTAAAACACCGTCTCCTTTTCCATCGCCATACAGTGTATGCCACAGGCGGAAAAAGTTTTCATGCGAGTTTTACGCGGATAAGGCTTTACTTTTTCCGCTTTTTGTATTATGCTTTAAGTAACGATAAACACCGACAGGTAGGATCGGAAAGGAGAACCAAATATGCTTGACGGAACGAGAAAATTCAGTCTGGTAGACGAGTCCAACAAGGAGATGAAGCGCACGCTTACCACTGTGTATGACGCGCTCAAGGAGAAAGGCTACAACCCGATCAACCAGATCGTCGGCTATCTTCTCTCTGAGGACCCGACTTACATAACCAACCACAACAATGCCCGCAGCCTGATCTGCAAGATCGACCGCGACGAACTCATGCAGGAGCTGGTTCAGTTCTATCTGGATAACTGAGCTTTTGCAGAATAACCGTATACCTTATTTGCGAAAAAAATAACCGTTACCTTTGGCGAGGGCGGTTATTTTTTATTTTGCAAAACATTTCCGTTCTCTTCGGCTTGACTTTTACCGCAGATTTGCTATACTTATAGATAGAAAAGGGCAATCCGGCAGAAGACGGTTGACCTGGGTTCAATTATTTTGTTGAAAAAATAACCGTTACCTTTGGCCGAGGACGGTTATTTTTTTATGGTTTTAACGATTTCAAGCAGAATGATCAATGTAATAATCTGCAGAATCTGATCCACAATACCACCTCCCTTCAGGGAGTATGGTCAACCGTCTTCAACATCTTTTGCCGGATTACCCGTATTTTTATTGCAACCTATAATTTTCACCTTGTAAAGCCAAAGAGGTATATATGAACGGTTTTCTCCCTATTTCCAAACAAGATATGACCGACCGCGGATGGTATTACTGCGATTTTCTCATCGTCACCGGCGATGCGTACGTTGATCATCCGTCGTTCGGCACGGCGATCATTTCGCGCGTGCTGGAGGATGCCGGCTACAAGGTCGCTATCCTCAGTCAGCCGGACTTCCGCGATGAGCACGACTTCCTCGAGATGGGCCGTCCGCGCTACGCGGTGCTCATCAACGGCGGCAACATCGACTCGATGGTCGCGCACTACACCTCGGCGAAAAAGCGCCGTTCGGACGATGCATACACGCCGGGCGGTGTGGGCGGCAAGCGCCCGGACCGTGCGGTAACCGTCTATTCCATGCTTGCGCGGCGCGCCTTCCCGGAAACGCCGGTCTATCTCGGCGGCATTGAGGCCAGTCTGCGCCGATTTGCGCACTACGATTACTGGGCTGACCGCGTTATGCCGTCCATTCTGGAATCCACCGGCGCGGACGGCGTGATGTTCGGCATGAGCGAGCACTCGGTCGTTGAGCTGGCAAACAACCTCAAGCACGGCAAAAAGGGCGCAGACGCGTGCAAGGGTGTCCGCGGCACGGCCTATATGGTGCATGATACGGACGATCTGGAGTATGATGCGGTCGAATGCCCCTCGTACGAGGATGTCTGCGCCAGCAAGCCGGACTACGCCCGTTCGGTCAAAATCCAGTACGACGAACAGGATGCCGTGCGCGGCAAGGCGATTCTCCAGCGGCACGGCAAGCGCATCCTTGTGCAGAATCCGCCCGCAAAGCCGCTGACCACAGAGGAGATGGACCATGTTTACGCGCTGCCGTACATGCGTAACTATCATCCGTCGTATGAGGCGCTCGGCGGCGTACCTGCCATTCAGGAGGTACAGTTCTCCATCATCCACAACCGCGGCTGTTTCGGCGCGTGCAACTTCTGCGCGCTCGCGTTCCATCAGGGACGCTACATTCAGGTGCGCAGCCACGAGAGCGTGATCGAGGAAGCAAAAAAGATTACCCAAATGCCCGGATTCAAGGGATACATCCACGATGTCGGCGGCCCGACCGCGAATTTCCGCTTTCCGGCCTGCAAAAAGCAGGAGAAATACGGCTGCTGCAAGGACAAGCGCTGTCTGTTCCCAACCACCTGCCAGAACATCGAAGCAGACCACACGGATTACCTCGAACTGCTGCGTGAGCTGCGCCGCATCGAGGGTGTCAAGAAGGTGTTCGTCCGCTCCGGTCTGCGCTACGACTACATGATGGCCGAGAAGAACGATGCGTTCTTCCGCGAACTGGTCGAGCACCACATCTCCGGTCAGCTGAAGGTCGCGCCGGAGCACATGAGCGACAACGCCCTGTACTACATGGGCAAGCCGTCCTTCAAGGTGTACGAGCAGTTCCGCGAGCGGTATGCCCGCATCAACGAAAAGCTGGGCCGCAAGCAGTATCTTGTGCCCTATCTGATGAGCTCGCATCCGGGTGCAACGCTTGATGACGCCATCATGCTCGCGCAGTACCTCAACCGCGTCGGCTACATGCCCGAGCAGGTGCAGGATTTTTATCCCACGCCGGGTACGCTGTCCACCGCGATGTACTACACCGAGATTGATCCGCGCACCATGAAGCCGGTTTTCGTGGCAAAAACGCCCGAGGACAAGGCCATGCAGCGTGCGCTGCTGCAGTGGCGCCGACCGGACAAGCGCCCGATCGTCATTGCCGCGCTCAAAAAGGCGCACCGTGAGGATCTCATCGGCTTTGGCAGAGAATGTCTCATTCGTCCGGGCAGAGGCAGCGACCAGCGTATGCCGGGCAGCAAGCAGCACAGCGTCAGCCGCCACGGCGTGTCCAACGGCGGCAGACAGCAGAATAACGACCGCCGTCATTCTGCGCCTAATAACGGCAAGCACAGTGCACCGAACAGCAAACGACCGACTTCACGTCCGGCTCAGAGCAAACCGAATCAGGGTAAAAAATCCGGCTGGGCAAAACCGAAAAAGAAAAAATAATTTTATACGGAACTTTTTACGCCGTCTTTCGTCTATACTATCAGAGTTACGAAAGGCGGTGTTTTTTTATGACAAAACGTACTTTAGCAATGCTTCTTGCACTTCTGGCGCTGCTGCTGACCGGCTGCGGCAATGCCGAGCCGAAAACCGCGGAAGCCGAAATCGGCAGCCAAAGCACGGATGACGCAGCTGCCCTGCCGGATACCACCGAGCAGAAACCGGTCGCAGATGCACCCATGATGGTGATGGTGGATAACACGCTGTATCAGTCTACCGGTGAGGTCAGCACGGTCGATGGCCGCTGCGGCAACATGGACGGCGAGATCACCTCGCAGACGGCGAACGGCACGGACGCGCCCACCGAGAACGGCCAGTCCAACTTCGGCACGGGCTACGGCTATCAGCGCATAGACGACCATATCGAGGTGCTGATTGATAACCAGTGGATCGTGTTCAAGCCTATCACCGACTCGGATGTATAAAAACTTTTGTTCGAAGCCTTATTTTATTTGACAACAACCCGGTCGTGCTTTATAATAAACAGTGAACAAAGGAGTTCGTCCCGCGAAGGCGGGTCGGACTCCTGTTTTTATTTTTAGGATAAGGAGGGCTATTTGCCCCATGGACGAAATTGATCTGAAGCTCTTGCGGCTGCTGCAGAAGAATGCCCGCACCCCCATCAAGGCCCTTGCAGGTGAGGTTCGCCTTTCCTCCCCTGCAGTTTCCGCGCGTATTGAGCGGCTGGAAAAACAGGGCGTTATTCGTGCGTATACGCTCGATCTGGACCCGCTGCAGCTTGGCCATCACATTCTCGCGTACATTCATCTGGATATGCAGCCCACCCAGAAAGAGGAATTTTATCCGTTCATTGCTGCGTGCTCGAATGTGCTCGAGTGCAACTGCGTGACCGGCAACTACTCCATGCTGATCAAAGTGTCGTTCGCCTCGACGCAGGAGCTGGACGGCTTTATCGGACGTCTGCAAAAATTCGGCAAGACCGAAACACAGATCGTGTTTTCCTCGCCGGTGCCGCCGAGAGCCATTGTGGTATAAGAAAAAGCCTGCGTGTGCAGGCTTTTTTCTTTTATCCACAGGGTGGGTATAGGTTTGCGTATTCCATTAGGTATAGCCGGTAAACGGCACACGTTCCGTAGGGGCGCACTAATGTGTGCGCCCTAATCTAACCGATCGCCAACCACGGAAAAGGGCGGACACACTGGTCCGCCCCTACGATAGCCTGTACAGGTTGATTAAACCCACAAATCAAAATTTACTGCAGTTTTTCCGCCGCGAGATCTGCCAGTTTCGCATACTCTGCAAGGCTCAGCCGCTCACCGCGAACGCGGACATCCAGACCGGCTGCTTCTACGAGTGCGGTGATCTCCTCCTTGCTCATCGACGAGCCGAGCACCGGACCGAGCGCGTTCACGAGCGTCTTTCTACGCATATTGAAGGCTGCACGCACAAGGGAAAAGAACAGCTTTTCATCCTTGGTCTCAACCGCCGGCTTGTCGAGCGGCACGAGCTTGAGCACCGCCGAATCCACCTTGGGTCTGGGCACAAAGCAGTCCGCCGGAACATCAAACAAAATTTCCGCCTTGGCGTGGTACTGCACATAAATCGAGAACGCCGAGTACGCCGCCGTGCCCGGCTCTGCGCAGATGCGCTGCGCGACCTCCTTCTGCACCATGACCGTCACCTGCTCGAACGCGCCGCTCTCGAGCAGCGCCGTAATCGCCGGTGTGGTGATGTAATACGGCAGATTGGCGCACGCGATCGCCTTTCCGTCACCGAATTTCTCCTTGCAGAGCGCGGCAAGATCGGTTTCGAGCACATCGCCGTGCACAACCTCGAAGTTATCGTAATCCGCGAGCGTCTCTGCCAGAACCGGCATGAGGGCACGGTCCAGCTCGACCGCTACGACCTTATCCGCGCGCTGGCACAGCTCCGCCGACAGGCAGCCCATGCCCGGGCCGACCTCAATCGCGTTGCCGCACTCGGCCGCGCCGCTCATCTCCGCAATGCGGCGCGGCACGCTTTCGTCCGTCAGAAAGTTCTGTCCGAGCGATTTGGAAAAATGGAATCCGTGACGGCCCAGAACCGCCCGGATTGTCTCAATATCACATAAATTCATTCGTTTTCCCCTTTTAACCGAAAAGAACCGGCGGCAGAGCGCCGCCGGTCCTTATGTAATGCACTTTGTATTGTTAGAGCAGCGCTTACTCTTCGCCCTCGATCAGACCGTAACCGCCTGCCGCACGCTTGTAAACAACGGCGTGGATATTGTCGTTGTCGGCGTTGCGGAAGAAGTAGAACTGGTGGTCAAGCAGGTTCATCTGCAGGATAGCCTCGTCCACGCTCATCGGCTTTACGTCGAAGCGCTTGCGGCGTACTACATCGAAATCCTCCTCGGTCAGTGCAGCCTTCTGCTCTGCCATCTTGTCGAATGCACCCTCACGCAGGCGCTTCTCCAGACGGGTCTTATGCTTGCGGATCTGGCGCTCGATACTGCTGATGGCACCGTCTACGGAAGCATACATATCAGTCGTCGTTTCCTCGGCGCGGACAACCAGACCAACCTGACGCACCGTGATCTCGACCGTCTGCTTGCCGCGCAGCTCGCTGAATGTAAGCGTGGTATCCGAATCCTGCTGGAAGTAGCGATCCAGCTTTTCTACCTTACGCAGTGCGTACTGGCGCAGCTCGTCCTCGATCTTGATTTTTCTTTCGACGATAGTGAACTTCATAAAATCATCTCCTAACAGGCGTAAACCGCCTTTGATGGCTTTATCCGCGGCCGCCGTGGTGTGGCGGAAACGGTATTGGGTTTTTGCTATCTTCAGTATAGCACAACCTATGCAACTTGTCCAACAATTTTTCAGAAGTTCACAATTTGTTCAGCATATTTCCCAAGAGGTTTTACAATTTCTTGTCAAGGTTGCTTACAGCTCGCCCTCTGCGTGACGGGTAACATGGCAGGAAATATTAACCACGCACGGCAGACCGGCGATATGCGTGCCGAACGGCTCAATCGCGCACGCAAGAGCGGTAACCGTACCGCCGAGTCCCTGCGGGCCGACACCGGATGCGTTGACCTTATCGAGAATCTGCTGCTCCATCTCGGCGTACAGCGGATCGGCGTTGTGCTGATCGACCGGACGCAGCAGCGCACGCTTGGCGAGATATGCCGCCTTATCGCTCGTGCCGCCCAGACCGACACCGATAACGATCGGCGGGCACGGGTTGGAGCCGGCATGGATGCACGCATCCGCGATGAAATCCACGATCTGCGCCTTGGTAGCGGCAGGCGTGAACATCTTCATCTGGGTCATATTCTCCGAGCCGAAGCCCTTCGGTGCAACCGTGATCTTCACCTTGTCACCCGGAACGACCGAGGTGTACAGGATACACGGCGTGTTGTCGTTGGTGTTTTCGCGGCGCAGCGGATCACCGACCACCGACAGGCGCAGATAGCCGTCAATGTAGCCGCGGCGGACACCCTCGGTGACTGCATCCTCGAACGAGCCGCCGGTCAGATGCACGTCCTGACCGATCTCCGCGAACACGATCGCCATGCCCGTATCCTGGCAGACCGGCACGTTGTTCTCGCGTGCAAGGTCGCAGTTGGCGATCATTTCACCGAAGATGGTCTTGCCGAGTGGAGACTCCTCCGCGTTCTGACCATCCACGAACGCCTGCCGCAGATCTGCGGGCAGATAGTAGTTGGCGTCAATGCACAGCTGACGCACCAGCTTGGTTACTTCCGAAACCTCAATCGTCCTCATTTTGTCCTCCTATATTCCGGTGTGCCATTTACAAAAACAGCCTGCACCTGGGTTGCAATATCCAGCGGATCGCCGCTCCACAGCACACAGTCTGCATCCAGACCGGTTTTCAGGCTGCCGATTCTGTCCTGCATGCCCGCAATTTTCGCGGGTACTGATGTGACAGCGCGCAGCGCATCCGTTTTATCCATACCCGCACGCACCGCCAGCATAAGCGCCATCGGCAGCAGCCGCAGCGGAATTTCCGGGTGATCGACCGTAATGGCGGTTTCGATTCCGGCCTTGCACAGCAGTCCGGGCGCGGCATCCGACAGGTTGCGAATCTCCGGCTTGGAACGGTCGGTCATGTACGGGCCGCTGACCACCGGAACGTGCTCCTCCGCCAGCAGGTCAGCCACAAGGTGTGCCTCCGTGCCGTGAATGATAACCGCCCGCAGACCGAACTCCTTCGCAATGCGCAGTGCGGTAAAGATATCGTCCGCACGGTGCGCGTGGAAGTGCGCCTCGGCCTTGCCCCAGAGAAGCGGCTGCAGCGCTTCCATCTTGATGTCGAAATCCGGCTCGTCCTGGTCCGGGTCGTTCTCCGCGCGCGCCTTTCGCGAGAAATACTCCTTCGCCTTGTACAGCTCCTCACGGATGATGCCCGCGGTTGCCATGCGCGTGACGGGCGTTTCATCCTTGTCGTGGTAGACCGACTTCGGGTTCTCGCCCAGCGCGAACTTGATCGCCAGCGGCGCCTTGAGAATCATATCGTCCACACGGCGGCCTGCCGTCTTGAGCAGCGCAATCTGTCCGCCGATGGGGTTTGCGCTGCCCGGGCTGACTGCGGCAGCCGTCACACCGGCCTCAAGTGCCTCGCGGAAGCTGCGGTCGAACGGGTTGACGCCGTCCAGTGCACGCAGGTGCGGCGTCGCCGGATCGGTGTCCTCGTTGCCGTCCGCGCCCTCAAAGCCGAGGCCATCCTCGTACAGACCGATGTGCGAGTGAATGTCGATCAGGCCGGGTGTCAGCACGCCGCCCTCGCCGTCAATGACGCATTCGCAGTCCGGCGTTTCCCCCTCGCCCATCGAGGCAATTCTGCCGTTTTCGAGCAGAATCCAGCCGAAAAAGCGAGAATCACGCTCATCCATCGTCCAAATGTTGATATTTTTGATCAGTGTTTGATTCATGGAAAACCTCTTCCAAAAACTGTTGACAAGTATGGTAATTTATGGTATATTTATTATGGCGGTTGGGAAAGCCGCCATGCACCGTTCATATCTTTATCCCCACAATCCTACTTTTGGCGCTCTTTCGCAAGGAAGAGCGCGCTTTTTTTGCATAAAAGCAGGATTTCGTTACTTTTCCAGCACAAGCTATGCCGGGCAGGCAAACTCCCGCTGAATCTCAGCGAAAAACGCACCGCCCGTCAGGAGCGAACACGCTTACGCAGTTCATGTGCACCGGACAGCCAGTGCCGAAAAGCTCTGCCGACGCTTCGTGCACCGGCATATAAAAGCAAAACCGAGGTTTCCCTCGGTTTTCTTCTTTATCTGCGGCGGCGCGAACCGTTCTTTCGATCGGTTGCGTGGCGCACATCGGCCTGACGGCTTTCACTGTCCGACATAAACGCCTTCAGCTTATCCTCAAAGCTCATCGTGGACGGGTCCTTCGGTGCCTGCTGCACACGTCCGCGCGGTGCGGACGAACGCTGGAAACGCGGCTGACGCGGCGCAAAGCCGCCCTCACGGCGCTCCTGTCTCGGCTGACGCGGCTCCTGCGGCTGCGCCTTCTTGATCGACAGATTGATACGGCCTGCCTGATCAATATTGATGATCTTTACCTTGACCTGCTGGCCCTCCTGCAGGAAATCCTTGATGTCATTTACGAAAGTCGAAGCGACCTCCGAAATATGCACCATACCCGACTTGCCTTCGGGCAGCGCAACGAATGCACCAAACTTGGTGATGCCGGTTACCTTGCCCTCTACGATTGCTCCCACTGCCAAATCCATATAAGCTGTTTTGCCTCCGTTATTATTTCCCTTTTACCGGCTGGACGTATCCTCAAAAATACGCTCGCCCGGTTCCGCATAGCCCAGTTCTGTCCGCGCCATCTCTCCGATATCCTCCTCGGAAATGCCGCTTTGCATTTCCTGCCGGAGCGTCTCGTTCGCCTTCTGATATTCCTCCACCCGCAACGTCAGAGACGCGAGTTCATCCCGCTTGCTCTTGATCTGCGTGCGCAGGTTTACCACATTGACGACCGCGTAAAGCAGAAACACCACTACCGCTGCCCTGATAAGGATCATCCGCGTGCGCCTTGTCATCTGCTCACCTCATATCGTTTGCTTGCGCGTCAGACTGATACAGGTTTTATTTTATACCTTTTTTGCGAAAAAGAAAAGAGTCTTTTTTAAATTTTTTCGTCAAAAACCGAATTTTTACCGAACTGCACCGCTGTTTTACCACCGTTTGACAGTGCACCCGCAGGCCGTATACGGCGCGTCTCAGCTTCGCAAGCGCCTGCAGAAGCCGCATAATCGCCTCCAGCACGGTTTCGCTCAGCGCCGCAAAGTACAATCCCATGCCGCCTGCCGCCGTTAAGAGCACAAAGCCGCGCGGCTGACCGGCGGCCGCGATCAGCCCGAACTCGAATAAGGCCGCCAGCACGATCGCCCAGAACAGCGTATCGAGCAGCGCCGCCCCTGCCCATCCGCACCGGAAATGCAGACGCAGTGCCCGCAGCATGTCATACACCGCCCCGATCCCGACACCGAGCAGCAGGCTTTGCAGCACGAGCGTGACCTGCTGGCTGTTCGTAAACACCGGCATGGCCGCTCACCCGCCGAATATCCGCCGGAACAGGCTGTCGCGCGGCTGCACGCTGTCGTCGTACTCAAGCAGGCCGATCTCACCCTGAATGATCAGTTCTCCGGCCTCGAGCTGCAGCCGCTCTACATGCAGTCCCTGACCGCGCACGACCAGCATGCCGCGCACGGTTTCGAGCAGCACCTGTTCCTCATCAAAGCTGTGCACGTCGGTCACACCGGAAATCGTCAGCTTCTCTCTCCCCTCCAGAATGACACTGTGCGGCATTTCACGGCTTCGTTCCTCCTGTGCCATATAACTCCCCTCCTGACTGCAAAAAAGTATCCCGCTCTGCAATATATGCGAGAGCGGGATACGTTATGTTCGGTTTACAGTTCCTTATATAGCGCAGACGCATCTGCCTTGAGCGTATGCTCCGCGATATTCAGCACTTCCACCTTCATCGTGCGCTGACCGAATGCAATCTCGATCACATCGCCGATCTTCACCTGATACGAAGCCTTGGCCGGCTTGCCGTTGACCGTGATGCGCGCTGCATCGCATGCATCATTCGCCACCGTGCGGCGCTTGATCAGGCGGGATACCTTCAAATACTTGTCTAATCTCACTTGTTTCCGTCTACCTTATCCTTCAAAACTTTGCCCGGCTTGAACACCGGCATAGTAGCCGCTGCAATATTGATCTCCTCGCCGGTACGCGGATTGTGTCCTGTGCGTGCTGCGCGCTCCTTGGTCTCAAACGTGCCGAAGCCGCTGATCTGTAGCTTGTCACCGGCTGCCATGATATCCGCAATGGCGGTAAACACGGTGTCGATCGTCTTTTCGGTGTCCTTCTTGGAAAAGCCGGTCTTTTCTGCAACCAGCGTCACCAGTTCGCTTTTCTTCATGGTTTTGCTCCTTATGCGTGTTCCTCATGCTTTGCGCTGTCCCACAGTGCGTCCAGCTCGGGAAGGGACAGGTCAGCCAGCTTTTTGCCTGCGGCAGTCGCCTGACGCTCCATCTCCGCAAAGCGGCTGACAAACTTGTTGCAGGTCTTTTCGGCGGCAGCCTCCGGGTCGATCTTCAGGTGACGCGCCACGTTGACGGACGCGAACAGCAGATCGCCAATCTCCTCCTCCGGATCGCCGTCGCCGTCGATGGCACGGCGGACCTCGTCAAGCTCCTCCTGCACCTTGTCAAGTGCATCCTTCACGTTATCCCAGTCAAAGCCGACCTTTGCCGCCTTCTTCTGCAGCTTTTCTGCACGGATCAGACTCGGCAGGCTCTTTGCTACGCTTTCGAGCGCCTGCGTATCGGTCTCCTGATGCTTCTCCTTGCGCTTGAGGTCATCCCAGTTCTTGAGGACCTCCTCGGACGAGGCGACCTCGACATTGCCGAAGATATGCGGGTGACGGAAGATCAGCTTTTTGCAGATGCCGTCCGCCACGTCGTCGATGTCGAATGTGCCCTTTTCCTTCTCCATCTGGGCGTGGAATACCACCTGCAGCAGAACATCGCCGAGCTCTTCCTTCATGTGCTCGGTGTCCTCGTCATCGATGGCCTCACAGACCTCGTAGGTCTCCTCGATGAAGTTGCGGCGGATGGAATGATGATCCTGCTCACGGTCCCACATGCAGCCGTCCGGCGCGCGCAGGATTTCCATAATGCGGAGCAGATCATCGAACTTGTAACAATCCTTTATTTCAAAATCAACCATTTTTGCACTTCCTGATTATTTTAGATGTAAAATATCTGCGATTTTCTCGCCCTTGGGCAGCAGCAGAACATCATCCCGCTCGACTGCACCGAGCGCGAGCAGCAGAACGGCATACACGGCAACCGCTACACCGATGCACGCGAGCGTGATCAGCTTGTCAGGCATGGTGCCGGGAGCTGCGCTCAACGCACCGTTCAGCACGCGCTGCACAATGAAAATCGCCGCACTCATGCCGATGGTGGCCGCCAGCGGACGGCAGACCGTTTTTCCGATCGGCGGCAGCGAACCCGTCAGACGCCTGATGTGGAACAGGTTGATGACCGCGATCAGCCAGTAGCAGAGCGCCGTACTGATGGGCGCACCCATGATATTCAGCGCCGGATTGCCAATGAGAAAATAGTCGCCGAGCATTTTGACAACCGCGCCCGCAAACATCGAGACAAGCGGCAGGTCAATGCGGCCGAACGCCTGCAGCGTCGAGTTGGTGACAGCCACAAGTGCCGCCGCCGGTACGGCAAAGCCGAGCAGACCCATCAGCACACCGCCAAGCTCCGTTCCCTGCGAGTACAGCATGCGCAGGATCGGTCCGGCGAGCATGATGAAGCCCGCGCCGGCCGGCAGGGTGATGATAATCGTCATGCGCAGCGTGGTACCCAGTGTTTTGGAGACCTTGGCATGGTTGCCCGCTGCGCGTGCGCTTGCGATGGTCGGCAGCACGCTGACCGCCAGTGCGGTGATGAGCGTCTGCGGCAGGTTGAAGAAGTTGATGGCCTGACCGGTGTAAATGCCGTAAGTGGACATTGCTTCTCTTGCCGTCATGCCGACCGCCGGACTTTGCAGACGCGTGGAAATCAGCGCCACGTCGATCAGGTCGGTCAGACTCATAACCGCTGAGCTGATCGTGATCGGAATGGACAGGCTGAGCAGCGTTTTCGCCAGCTGGCCCGCCGGACGCACGCTGTCGTCCAGCGCGTGCACTGCCGAGCTGCTGCGATGCGTGATCGCACCCTGAATGAGCATGTAAACAGCGGCAGCCACCTCGCCGATGGTAACGCCGAGGACGGTCATTGCCGCGACTGCCTGATCGGAAAAGTTATGCTGAACCGCGTAATACGCCAGTCCAAGACCGATAAACAGCTTGCCGAGTGACTCGATCACCTGCGAAACCGCCGTCGGCACCATGTTCGAGCGGCCCTGATAGTAGCCGCGGAACACCGCCAGAACAGCAACCATCAGCACGCTCGGTGCGATGGCCATAACCGCCAGCCGGGAATCCGCGCTCTTAATCCAGGATGCAAACGTGCCCGCGCCGAGGAACAGCACGACCGAGCAGACCGCACCGAGCGGAATGAAAATGCTTCCCGCCACACGGACGGTGCGCCGCACCTCATGCTCTCTGCCGCGGGCTGTGGCCTCCGCGACCATTTTCGCCAGCGCCGCCGGAACACCGACGGTCGAGATCATCAGCATCGCCGTGTACACACGGTACGCCGCGCTGAACATGCCGAACGCAGGCGAATCCTTGCCGCCGATCATGTTGAGCAGCGGTATCTGGAAAAATGCGCCAATCACCTTGACCAGCAGACTGGCCAGCATCAAAATGAACGCACCCTGAATGAAATTCTGTTTTTTACGCTGCAAACGCCGTACGCCCCTTCCTTTGATCAGAATGGGCATAGCTGCCCTTGCCCGATATTACAATATGATGCATCAAACCGTATTATGTTACAGCTCTGCACCGCAGGACGAGCAATATGCGTCATCCCTGCCGCACGGTTTGCCGCAGTGCGGGCACGCCGTTACCGAGCGCATTTCCGCCAGCTTGTCGCGCAGCGTGGCCAGCTTTTCCTGCTTGGCATCGACCTGCGCCATCTTTTCGTCCATTTCCTCGTTGGTGACCTCTGCACCGCGGTGCAGATCGTACACCAGCTTGCCGATTTCCTTGTACAGTGCTTCGCACTCGGTGTTCAGATCGAAAATCTGCAGGTTGATGCGGGTCGCCAGTGCAAGGTCGTTCGCCTTTTTACCGGCTACGCCTGCCGCATGACGGGAGACCTTGCCGGTCTTATCCGCCATGTCCTTTACCTTATCGAGAAACGCCTGCATTTTCATATCCATAGCTTGTCGCTCCTTCCGACGGAATGTCTCCGTTTCCGGTCTCATGGTAATATTGCGTAATGGAACAAGGGCGATTTGCGGGAAAATTTCCGCAAAACGCCGCAGTTTCAATTATGTGGTATTGCCATTATACTTCATACCCTGCCAAAAAGCAAGAATCCGGACACTTTTCAGCCGATAAACTCATGCAGAACCGAATCCTCCGGCATATACGGCTTGTAGTCGATCGGCGAAACCTTATCCAAAATCGCGCTGAGCGGTGCAAGGTCGGCCTGCTCGAGCATTTTCTCCTCGCCCTGCAGCTTTTCGCTCAGGTACTGCATGAGGATGTTGGTCTCGTACGGCAGATAGGTGTCCACCGTAAGATCAGCCTGCCCGCGGTACGGCGAAATATACAGTCTCTCGCCTCTCCGCACCGAGTTCCACTGCTTTAAGGTGTACTCCACCGGCGAGCTGCGGAACAGGCTGTCGCGCATGGCGCGGCGCAGAAAGCGCAGCATGTGCGGCTCAACGCGGACGTTGCGGTCCGTAAACAGCACACTCGCCACCGAAAGATAGACGCTTGTCGCATGCTTCTCCAGATCGCCCATGATGACCGGATTGAACGCGTGAATACCCTCGATCATCACAATTTCGTCCTTGTGCAGCTGCACCGGACGGTCGTTGCGATGCGAGGTACGCGTTTCAAAGTCGAAGCGCGGCACCATGATTTCCTCGCCTGCCACCAGACGCGTCAGGTGGTCGCGGAGCAGATCCAGATCCATGCACTCCGGACTTTCGAGGTCATTGACGCCGTTTTCCTCGTCAAACGGAATGTCGTAGGTGCCCGAGGTACGGTAATAGTCGTCCATCGAGATCATGTGCGCGTGAATGCCCGCTAGCTCGAGAATGCGGCCCAGACGGTCGTTCGTGGTGGTCTTGCCCGATGAGGACGGGCCGTTGAGCAGCACGACCGGCTTGCGCTTGCAGTTCGCGGCGATCTGGTCAGCCACCAGATGCAGCTGACGATGATAGTGCTCCTCGCAGTCGTTCACAAAGGCTTCCGCGTCGCATTCGGCACGGTGATTGATGTATTTCAGTGTGTATTCTGCCATAGCCAGTCCCTTCTTACGGAATTACTCACTCATTTCCCTATCCTGATCATTTCTTGGGGAACAGCAGCTTTTTCTTGCCGTTGGCCAGTCTGTCCGTCGCCTGAATGTACTCAAGCGGATATTTCGGATTGTTCGCGCGCTCGATCCAGCCGGTCTCGCGTACGACGCGCTTGGAAACACCACCCGCACCGAGCGACAGAATGGTCTGCAGCTCCTCCATCATGCTCACGTTGTAGAAGCATTCGGTGCCCGGCTTGCACCAGCCGACGTTCTCAAAGCCGCCTGCCATAAATTTCTGCCGGTAGAGATAATACGGACCGTAGCCTGCGTTCTGCAGCGCGTGCGATGCTCCATCCAGCATTTGAGAAACCGTCTCGCGCTGTGCGGCGGCAGCCGCCTTATCGGTCAGGTCGGCGCCGCGCTTGATGGCGAGCGTGTGCACCGTGATATTCTCCGGCGAAAGATTCAGCAAAGTATCCACAGTCTGTGCAAAAGTCTCGGCAGTGTCTCCGGTCAGACCCGCAATGAGGTCCATGTTGATCTCGTCAAAACCCGCCTGCCGCGCCTCGTCAAACGCGCGGAGCACGTCTGCCGAGCCGTGTTTTCTGCCGATTGCGGCCAGAACGGCGTCATTCATGCTCTGCGGGTTGATGCTCACGCGGCCAACGCCCGCGCTTTTGAGCACGCGCAGCTTTTCCGGTATGATGGTATCCGGACGGCCCGCTTCTACAGTATATTCGCGCAAATGCGAAAAATCAAAGTGATTTTCGAGCGCCGACAGCAGCCGTGCCAGCTGATGCTCGTCCAGCGTGGTCGGTGTGCCGCCGCCGATGTAGACGCTCTGCACCTGCTTGCCCGCTGCGCGGACAAGCGCGGCTGTCTCCTCGATCTCGCGGCAGAGCGTGTCCAGATACGGCTCGATGAGTTTACCGGACTGCGCCGTGGTTGCCGATACGAACGAGCAGTAATAGCACCTCGACGGACAGAACGGAATGCCGACGTACAGCGAAATATCGTCTTCACCGATGGTCTTGTCCATCTCCATCGCGGTTGCGGCCGCGCGGATGGTCAGCGCCGTGCGCTCGGGCGAAACGTGAAAGTGCTCACGCAGCTCGACCGCCGCCTCACCGCGCGTCATGCCGCGCTCGATCATGCCGCGCGCCAGCTTGGCCGGACGCACGCCGGTCAGGCTGCCCCAGACCGGAGCCTGCGGCAGGAACGGTACGACCGCATCGTACACGGTCGTTTTCACCAGTTCGGTGATGGTGCGCTTGCAGTCCAGCGCTGCCAGCCCAGTGACGGACGCGCGCTTTTCCGCCTCATGCACTGCGCCGTCCATGCAGACGATCGCACGCGCGGCGGCTTCGCCGTTCTCCTCGGTCAGGATGCTGCGGCAGTACGGCTCGGTGAGCTGCTCGACCGTCCCAACACGCGTTAATGTCTCGGTCGGCAGCAGATGAAACAGCATTTCCTCTACCGCATGTTTCAGTTCGTGATTTTCCAGTGTATAGATCATTTTCCCATCGCCTGCAGCATATACGGATTGTATGCGCGTTCCTCGTTCAGCGTAGAAATGCCCTCGTGACCGGGGAATACCTTGTAATCGCCGTCGAGGTCATGCAGACGCTTCAAAGAACGCAGCATGGCAGAAAAATCGCCGCCTTCAAGGTCGCAGCGGCCGCACTCGTGGCGGAACAGCGTATCGCCGGTGAACAGGCAGTCGCCAATCCTGATGACGGACGAGCCGGGCGTGTGACCGGGTGTTGCCATGTAGGTTGCGGTCATGCCGCCGAACGTCACCTCGGTGCCCTCGTTCGCCAGAATATCCGGCGTATCCTGCACATAATTGCGTGCCAGTCCGCGGAACTGACCCATGTTGTCGCGGCTCAGCAGCCAGGTGTCCTTCTCCGGCACAACATACTGTGCGCCGGTCGCTTCGAGCACCTCATGCGCCGCCAGAATGTGGTCAAAATGCGCGTGCGTCAGCAGCACATACCTGACATTCAGCTGTTCCTCGTTTACCGCGTGCAAAATCGACTTGGCGTTGTCGCCCGGATCGATCACCGCGGCTTCGCGGGTGGTTTCGTCGTATACAATGTAACAATTCGTGCGGACCATGCCAACACAGAGCTGCATTAACTTCATCAGTTATACCCTTTCTTCGGCATTTAAGCCTTCTTCGTAGGGCGGGCTGCCCTCAGCCCGCCGTTTTTAACGTCATGCACCGATTTACAGCGGCGGGCTGAGGGCAGCCCGCCCTACGGAACAGGTTTATCTTGTCAATGACGCATTTCTTTCGTGTCCATCCACAGCGTTACCGGGCCGTCATTGAGCAGCTCGACCTTCATATCCGCGCCGAACTCGCCGGTCTCGACCGGCAGGCCGCTCTCGCGGCAGCGCGCGATGAATGCTTCATACAGCGGGATGGCGGTCTCCGGACGGGCAGCATTCGTGAAGCTCGGGCGGTTGCCCTTGCGGCAGTCACCGTAGAGCGTGAACTGCGACACGATGAGCAGGCCGCCGCCGACATCCGCGAGTGAGCGGTTCATTTTGTCGTTTTCGTCCGTGAATACACGCATTTTAACCGTTTTATCGGCCAGATAAACCGCATCGTCCACGGTATCACCATCTGTGATGCCGAGCAGGACAAGGAAGCCCTGTCCGATCTGTCCGTGAATTTTGCCGTCGATCGTCACCGACGCGTGGGAGACGCGCTGAACCAGTGCCCGCATTGTTTTTCCTCTTTTCGTAGTAAGTTTTGAATTTAATCTGTTGATTTTTTTGATTTGGAATGGGTGCCAAACCTTGGCTGGGGTTCCAAAAGGGTAGACACCAATGGTTTCTACCCTCTTGGGACTCCCGTTTCCTTTTTGGGATACCTTGAGTGCAGATGGTAGACTTCGTAAGCAGGAAAGGAACGGCAGAGGATTTTTTCTTCCGCATGGTATCCACTTATTCGCATTTCGGATACTGTACTGCTACATCCAATTGGGGTCTACGCTGGGCGCGGCATAGCAGTGCCGCGCAACTCCTTTGATGATACCAGTTAGATACATCGTGGGGCTCGATGACCCATCGAGCCTTTGTAAACCTTCTGCACCAACCAATGCCTCCCCTTTTAGGGGAGCCTGAAACGCGCAGGCACAAGCGCTTTCCGCGTCTCATTCTCCATTCTCAATCATCAATTATCAATTCGTATCCACCGTTCTGGTCACATCCACGACGCCCTTGATGGAACGCAGGCGGCTGATCATATTATCCAGCTGATGGACGCTCGTGACGTCAACCATGGCGTTGATAACGCCGTAGCCGTCGTTGAGGTCGCGTGCGGAAATCTCATGCACATTGATCTTACTCGATGCAAACGCCAGCGTAACGTCACTCAGCACGCCGATACGGTTGCGCGTGGAAATCTGCAGGCCGGTGGAGAACTTATTGACGTGACCGGCATTGGCTGCCATATCCTCATCCCACCAGGCACGAACCCAGCGGTCGGGCTCTTCCTCGATATGGACATTCACGCAGTCGCGGCGATGGATGGAAACACCGTAGCCGCGGGTGACAAAGCCGACGATCTCATCGCCCGGAATCGGCGTGCAGCAGCGGGCAAACTTGACCAGACAGTTATCAATGCCTTCGACAACAACGCCGTCGCTGGATTTATTCTGGCGGCGCTGCTGCTGCTCATTCTGCGGATGTGCAGCACGCTCGGCCTGCTCGCGCTGGCGGCGCAGCTTGCCGACATCGTCCTTAACCTTATTGATGACCTTGGTCAGCATAATGCCGCCGTAGCCGATGGCCGCGTACAGCTCATCGACCGTGTTGAACGAGAACTTGTTGAGCGTGTTCTTCTGCACCTCTTCGTTCTCATAGAAGCCGTTATACAGCAGGTTGGCACGCAGCTCGCGGTCGAGATCCTCCTTGCCGTTGACGATATTTTCCTCGCGGCATTCCTTCTTGAACCACTGCTTGATCTTGTTGCGCGCCTCGGTGGTCTTGACGATCTTCACCCAGTCACGGCTCGGACCGTGCGCCTCCTTGGAGGTCAGGATCTCGACAATATCGCCGTTTTTCAGCTGGCTGTCGATCGGTGCGATACGGCCGTTCAGCTTGCAGCCGGTCATGCGGTTGCCGACTGCCGAGTGAATCGCATACGCAAGGTCGATCGGCGTTGCACCTGCCGGCATGTTGACCACATCGCCCTTGGGCGTAAAGACGAATACCTCGTCCGCGAACAGGTCAACCTTGATGTTTTTGATAAAGTCCTCGGCCTCGGTGTCCTGCTGGGCTTCAAGCAGCTGGCGAATCCACGCGAACGCTTCCTCGTTGCCCTTCTTGTCCAGACCCTGCTTGTACTTCCAGTGCGCCGCAACACCGTATTCCGCCATTTTATGCATCTCTACGGTACGAATCTGCACCTCAAACGGGATACCCGCTCGGCCGATGACCGTCGTATGCAGCGACTGATAGCCGTTCGGCTTCGGCGTGGAGATATAGTCCTTGAAGCGGCCCGGAATCGGCTTGTACAGGTCGTGGACGTAGCCGAGCACGTTGTAGCAGTCCGCCACGGTATCGACAATGACGCGCACGGCGCAGATATCATAGATCTCGTTGATGGTCTTGTGCTGGGCATACATTTTGCGGTAGATGGAGTAAATATGCTTGACGCGAGCCGAAATTGCGTTGTGGATGTTCGCTTCCTTCAGCTTGGTGCTGATGCGGTCCTGAATGCCCTGCAGGAATTCCTCGTGCTGCTCGCTCTGAGCCTTTAAGCCTTCCACAATCTCGTTGTAGCCGATGGGATCGAGAACCTTCAGCGACAGATCCTCCAGCTCCCACTTGATGCGGCTCATGCCGAGACGGTGCGCGATCGGCGCGTAAATCTCCATGGTTTCCAGTGCCTTGTCGCGCTGCTTGCGCTCGGGCAGGAACTGGAAGGTACGCGCATTGTGCAGTCGGTCGGCCAGCTTGATGAGGATAACGCGGATATCCTTCGCCATGGCGAGGAACATCTTTCGCAGGTCCTCGAACTGCTCCTGCTCCTTGGAGTAGCGCAGCATGCCCAGTCGGGTTACGCCGTCCACCAGCTCCGCGACCGGCGTGCCGAATTTGTTTTCGATCTCCTTGTAGCCGAACTCGGTGTCCTCAATGCAGTCATGCAGCAGCGCTGCACAGATGGAATCCGTATCCAGACCCATCTCCACAACGATCTCAGCGACAGCGACCGGATGAATGATATACGGCTCACCGTTGCGGCGCTTCTGTCCCTCATGTGCCTTGGCCGCACATTCGTATGCCGCGCGAATCTTCTTGATATTCGCCTGCGGGTTTTGTTTTTGTACGCGTTCGATCAAAAAATCCAGTTTCGTTTGCATAGATCCTTCCCCCATTCGTGTCACCCCGCCATACTTTGCAATGTGGCAAGGACAACCGATCCGGAAATATCGGCCTTGCCCTCGTAGGGTTTGAGCAAAATATTGAGCATGCCTTCCTTGAAATGATAGCTGATGAGTCCGGACTCCTGAAAAACGTCCAGACAGACGAACAGCTTGCCGATGTTAATGTCGCGTCGGCTTTCCCACGCAACCCGGCGGGAAAGTGCCCCGTCCGGTACGGAAAGCCGTCCGTCCTCCGCGCGGCAGGTCACATGCCGCCAGACAGCAACCAGATCCTTGCGGTCGGGCAGGAGCAGACGCGCTTCCCTTGCGGTGAGCGGGCCGTCCTGCATGAGTGTATTATACAGATTGAGAATCTTCTGATCTGCCAGATGCTCGCAGTCACTCAGCTGCACATCGCAGATGGTCAGCTGCACCGAACGGCGGCCTCGAAATTCGTTGATCTCCAGATGAAAGGCGGCATCCACGGTGTTGCCCTCGACAAAGCCGAGACCGCCCGCACCGATGCCGAACCAGATTGCAGAAAAACGCTTGCCGTCCTTGATGAGCGACAGACGAACGTGCCGATCGCTGGACAGCGGCGTAATCTCCTCAACGGTCATGTTCTTCATGCAGAACACAGGCTCCGCGTTTTTCATGCCGTACGGCTCGAGTACGCCCAGAGATTCGATGTTCTCCTGCGTCAGCCACTCCGGCTGCACCATGCAGTCGATGTGCAGCTGCGGAACGAGCTCCGCCATGGTGACATGCGTTTCCGCGTACTTGCGCAGGCGCGTGCGGAGTTCTTCGATCCTGTCCGCCTGCACGGTCAGTCCTGCGGCAAGCGCATGACCGCCGTAGCGCTCGAACAGGTCCTCACACGAGGTGAGCGCCTCAAACAGATTGAAGCTGCCGATCGAGCGGCCGGAGCCCTTGCCTACGCCGTCCTCGTCCACCGAGATGAGCACGACCGGACAGCCGTAGCGGTCGCACAGGCGCGAGCACACAATGCCGATAACGCCCTGATGCCAGCCTTCTCCGGCCAGCACGATAATTTTATCCTCAAGCGGGTTGTATTCGCGGCGCAGGCGTGTGAGCGTCTGCTCGAGTATCTTGTTCTCCTCGCTCTGGCGCAGCTTGTTCTGCTCGCAAAGCTCGGCGGCAAGCGCCTGTGCGCGTATCGGATCTTTCGTCAGGAACAACTCTGCTGCCAGTTCGGCCTTGCCCATGCGGCCCGCCGCGTTGATGCGCGGCGCGAGCACATAGCTGATGGTCGAGGAGGTCAGGCGTCGGTTCTTCATCCCCGCCTCACGCAGCAGCATTTCCAGACCGATATTTGCCGTCACGGACAGCTTTTTCAGTCCTTCCGCCACAATAATGCGGTTTTCACCGACAATCGGCATGACATCGGCTACCGTGCCGAGCGCTACGAGGTCGGCGTACCGGTCGAGCACGGAAAGCGTGTCGCCCTCGAGTGCGCAGATCAGCTTGAATGCCACACCGACACCCGCAAGACTGGAAAACGGATAGGTATCGTCCGTCCGCTTGCAGTCCACGACCGCCTGCGCGTCCGGCAGGTTTTCGTGGCACTCGTGGTGGTCGGTAATGACGACCTGCATGCCGAGCTCGCGTGCGACGGCAATCTCCTCGTTGGCTGTAATGCCCGAGTCCACCGTGATGAGCAGGCGCGTGCCCTGCTCATACAGCTGCTCCATCGCCGGACGAGTCAGACCATAGCCGTCCGTCAGACGATTGGGAATGTAATATTCACATTTTGCGCCCTTGCTGCGCAGATAATCCACCAGTGTGCACGTTGCCGTGATGCCGTCCACATCGTAATCACCGTAGACCACCATTTTCTCTCCGCGATCTATTACATCGCGGATGACCTCGACTGCCTTATCCATATCGGTCAAACCGAACGGATCATGCAGTCCTCGCGCATCGCAGCTCAGGTAATCCGCCGCAGCCTGCGGTGTGTCGATGCCGCGCGCCGACAGCACCGCCGCCGTCAGCGGTGTATAGCCGGTCTCCCGCGACAGCACCCGCACCCGCTCGGTATCCGGCGAGGCGATCACCCATCGCTTTGCTCTCATATTGAACGATCCCTTCCTGAGTCACGGCAGCAGCACGCCTTCCGGCGCCTGCGTATAGTAACTCCGATTTTATATTATCACTATTATACCAAAACACACCCAAAATCACAACATCTTTATCAAATACAGAAAAAACAGGTGTCTCGCTAAGAAACACCTGTTTTATTACACATTTCGACTTTATTTATCGCGTTTTCCGCCGTTTTTGCGGGCGAGAATCGGGCCGAGATACTGTCCGGTATACGAACCCTCGCACTGTGCAACCTCCTCCGGCGTACCGCAAACGACCAGTCGGCCGCCGCCGTCGCCGCCCTCGGGACCGAGGTCGAGGATATAGTCCGCAGTCTTGATGACATCCAGATTGTGCTCGATGACAACAACCGTGTTGCCTGCGTCCACCAGCTTCTGCAGAACATCCACAAGCCTGTGGACATCTGCGACATGCAGACCGGTGGTCGGCTCATCGAGGATATAGATTGTCTTGCCGGTCGAGCGTTTGGACAGCTCGGTCGCCAGCTTGGCGCGCTGCGCTTCACCGCCGGAGAGCGTTGTGGAGGACTGCCCCAGCTTAACGTAGCCCAGACCGACCTCGCGCATGGTCTCCAGACGGCGTGCGATCTTCGGCACGTTGGCGAAGAACTCACACGCTTCATCCACCGTCATATCCAGCACTTCGTAGATGTTTTTGCCCTTGTAGCGCACCTCGAGCGTCTCCTTGTTGTAGCGGCGCCCCTTGCACACATCGCAGGGAACGTAAACGTCCGGCAGAAAGTGCATTTCGATTTTGAGCAGGCCGTCACCCGAGCAGGCCTCACAGCGGCCGCCCTTGACATTGAAGGAGAAACGGCTTGCATTGTAGCCGCGTGCCTTCGCATCTGCCGTCTTGGCGAACAGTTCGCGGATGTCGTTGAACACCCCCGTGTAGGTCGCCGGGTTGGAGCGCGGCGTGCGTCCGATGGGCGACTGGTCAATATCGATGACCTTGTCGAGATTCTCGATGCCGATGAATTCGTCATGCGCACCGGCACGAGTCTTCGCGCCGTTCAGCTCCGCTGCCAGCTTTTTGTACAGGATTTCGTTGACGAACGAGGACTTGCCCGAACCCGAAACACCGGTCACACAGGTCAGCGTGCCGAGCGGAATGGTAAAGTCCGTATGCTTGAGGTTGTTTACCGCACAGCCCTTGACCGTGATGCTCTTGCCGCTGCCTTTGCGCCGGATTTCGGGCACCGGAATGAATTTTCTGCCCGAAAGGTACTGTCCGGTGATGGATTTATCACTTTTCAGCAGCTCGTCTATCGTGCCCTCGAAAACGACCTCACCGCCGTTGCGTCCCGCCCCCGGACCGATGTCCACGATGTGGTCAGCCGCAAACATGGTGTCCTCATCGTGCTCGACCACGATGAGCGTGTTGCCGAGGTCGCGCAGCCGCCCCAGGGTCGCAAGCAGCTTATCGTTGTCGCGCTGATGCAGACCGATGGACGGCTCGTCGAGGATATACAGCACGCCCATCAGTGATGAGCCAATCTGCGTTGCCAGCCGGATGCGCTGGCTCTCGCCGCCGGACAGCGTACCGGACGAACGCGAGAGCGTGAGGTATTCCAGTCCGACCGACTGCAAAAAGCCGAGGCGATCCATGATCTCCTTGATTACTCTGTCACCGATTTTGTGCTGCATTTCGGTCAGCTTGAGCGTGTGGAGGAACTCCATCGCCTTGACGACCGACTTTTCCGCGAACTCTGCGATGTTCAGTCCGCCGAGCGTGACCGCCAGCACCTCTGGGCGCAGACGGCGGCCGTGGCATGCCGGACACAGACTTTCGCTCATCACTTCTTCAATCTCGCCGCGCGACCACTCACTGTTGGTCTCACGGTAACGGCGCTCCAGATTGGGGATGATACCCTCGAACGGTTGGCGCATCACGCCACCCGAAATACGGCTGACCGACAGCTCGAGCGGTTCATCTCCGGTGCCGTACAGCAGCTCGTCGAGCGCCTGCTCGGAGAACTCCTCGATGGGCGTTTCCAGCGTAAAGCCGTGTTTTTTGCCGAGTGCAGTGTAGTACATGCCCGCGATCGTACCCGTGTCGGCGTTCCCCCACCCGGACGCGCGAATGGCGCCCTGCTTGATGGAAAGGCGGCGGTTCGGAATGACGCGGTCGGGATCGACACGCTTCTGAATACCCAGACCGGTGCACACCGGGCACGCACCGTACGGGTTGTTGAATGAGAACATGCGCGGGGTAAGCTCTTCGATGGAAATGCCGCAGTCGTCGCAGGCATAGTTCTGCGAGAACGTGATGGGTTCGCCGCCAATGACATCCGCAATCACCAGACCTCCCGACAGCGCAGACGCGGTCTCCACCGAATCAGTAATGCGTCCGCGGGCGTCCGGACGGATGACAACGCGGTCAACAACGATCTCAATGTTGTGCTTCTTGGTTTTCGCCAGCTTGAATTCTTCCGAAAGATCATGGATTTCGCCGTCTACGCGCACGCGGACATAGCCCTGCTTGCGGGCATCCTCAAACACCTTAACGTGCTCGCCCTTCTTGCCGCGGATGACCGGCGCAAGCAGCTGCACGCGCGTCTTTTCTTCAAGCGCCATCAGTCGGTCAATGATCTGGTCGATGGTCTGCTGGTGTATCTCCTTGCCGCATTTCGGACAGTGCGGCGTACCGATGCGCGCCCACAGCAGGCGCATGTAGTCGTAGATCTCGGTGACCGTGCCGACCGTCGAACGCGGGTTCTGCGAGGTGGTCTTCTGGTCGATGGAGATGGCGGGCGACAGACCGTCAATGTAGTCTACGTCCGGTTTGTCCATCTGACCAAGGAACTGCCGCGCGTAGCTGGACAGCGATTCAACGTAGCGGCGCTGACCCTCGGCGTAGATCGTGTCAAACGCCAGGGACGATTTGCCCGAGCCGGACAGGCCGGTGAACACCACCAGCTTGTCGCGCGGAATCTTGATGTCGATGTTTTTCAGGTTGTGCTCTCGCGCACCTTTAACGTGAATGTATTCCTGCATTTTTATTTTCCTTTATTGTTACGCATAACGGGTTGAGTAATTGAAAATTATCGCCGCAAAGCGGCGCACCTCGTCGCAGCGCGGACGGAACTCGCGCAAGAATAGCGACATTTTCCATTTTCAATTCTCCATTATCCATTTTCAAGCGCCTTAATCTGATCACGAAGCTGTGCTGCGATCTCAAACTCGAGCATCTTCGCGGCCTCCTTCATCTGGCGGGTCAGGCGGGCGATCTCCTGCTGTTTTTCGCCCTTGCTTCGCAGCTTTTTCTTGCTGCTCGATGGCACATTCGAGGTGATCTCGATAACATCCTGCACCTTTTTATGCACAGACCTGGGGATAATCCCGTGGGCCTTATTAAACGCATCCTGCAGCGCACGGCGGCGCTCGGTCTCGTCCATCGCGCGCTTCATCGAGGGCGTGATGCTGTCTGCATACAGCACGACCATGCCGTGCTCATTTCGTGCGGCGCGGCCGATGGTCTGGATGAGCGAGGTCTCCGACCGGAGAAAGCCCTCCTTATCCGCATCGAGAATAGCGACGAGCGACACCTCCGGGATGTCGAGGCCCTCACGCAGCAGGTTGATGCCGACAAGCACATCGTACACGCCGAGACGCAGATCGCGCACCAGCTCCTGCCGCTCGATGGTCTTAACATCGTGGTGCATGTAGCGCACCTTAATGCCTGCAGTTTCAAGGTAATCGGTCAAATCCTCGGCCATTTTCTTGGTGAGCGTGGTGACCAGAACCCGTTCTCCCTTGGCTGTGCGGGCGTTGATTTCGCCAATGAGATCGTCGATCTGGCCATCGACCGGACGCACAACAACCTCCGGATCGAGCAGACCGGTCGGGCGGATGACCTGCTCGACCACCTGCCCCGAGCGCGACAGCTCATACTCGGCAGGTGTTGCGGAAACATACACAATCTGGTTCAGACGGTCGTTGAACTCGTCAAAATTGAGCGGGCGGTTGTCATACGCGCTCGGCAGGCGGAAGCCGTTTTCGACCAGACTTTCCTTGCGGGCGCGGTCGCCGTGATACATGGCGCGCACCTGCGGGAGCGTGACGTGGCTCTCGTCCACGATGAGCAGAAAATCCTTCGGGAAATAGTCGATGAGCGTGTACGGCGCACTTCCCGGCGCACGCCGCGACAGCACGCGCGAATAGTTCTCGACGCCCGAGCAGAAACCGATCTCCTGCAGCATTTCAATGTCGTAGCGGGTGCGCTGCGCGATGCGCTGTGCCTCGATCAGCTTGCCGTTCTCCTCGAAGTATTTCACGCGCTGTTCCAGTTCTTCTTCGAGGTCCTTGATGGCTTCCTCCAGCTTTTCCTTGGGTGTAACGTAGTGGCTCGCCGGAAAAACAGCAATATGCCCCAGTTCACCGAGAGAAACGCCGGTCAGCGGGTTAATACGGCTGATGCAGTCCACCTCATCACCGAAAAACTCGATACGGACAACATCCTCATCCGAGTATACCGGCCAGATTTCCACCGTGTCGCCGCGCACGCGGAAGCGGTTGCGCTCGAACGCAATGTCGTTGCGCTCATACTGAATGTCTATCAGTCGACGGATGAGCTCCTCGCGGCTCATCTCCATGCCCGGACGGATGGAAATCACCATGCTCTTGTAGTCGATCGGGTCGCCGAGCGAGTAAATGCACGAAACCGAGGACACGATGATCACATCGCGCCGTTCGCTCAGCGCCGAGGTCGCAGAGTGACGCAGGCGGTCAATCTCATCATTGATGGCGGAATCCTTCTCAATATAGGTGTCGGTCGAGGCGATATACGCCTCCGGCTGGTAATAATCGTAGTAGGATACGAAATATTCTACCGCATTCTCAGGAAAAAATTCGCGCAGCTCGGTGCAGAGCTGTGCGGCCAGCGTTTTATTGTGCGCGAGCACCAGCGTCGGGCGCTGGGTCTGCTCGATGATGTTCGCCATAGTGAACGTCTTGCCCGAGCCGGTAACGCCCATCAGCGTCTGCTCGGTCAGACCGTTGTTGATGCCCTCCACCAGTTTGGCTACCGCCTCCGGCTGATCGCCTGCCATTTGGTAGGGGCTGTGTATCTTGAAATCAGGCAAGGAAATAGACCTCCCTCTTTGCTCTTAGCGTGTGCAGTAATAAAAAATTGAAAATGGAGAATGGAGAATGTCGCTATCCTTGCGCGAGTTCCGTCTGCGCTGCGACGAGGTATCGTGCTATGCGCGATTATTGAATACGCCGCTTTGCGGCGACTCCTCCATTTTCCATTCTCAATTTTTAATATCGTTTGCGCAGGCTGCCGCTTCTTAATCGACCGATAGATGTGAAATTGCTGCGTGCCACAACACAGTGATCGACCAGCTCCACCCCCAGTTCGGAGAGCGTGCGCTGCAGACGGTCAGTCATATCAAAATCCTCCTGTGAGGGTGTCGGTGTGCCGTTCGGATGATTATGCGCCAGCGCAACGCCTGCCGCACCGGCCATCAAGGCACCGCGGGCAATCTTGTAGCTGTCCACCTGCACCCGCGCATGTCCGCCGCGTGCGATTTCCTCGCACTTGAGCACACGTCCCGCGCCATCCACATAGGCGGCCAGCAGCACTTCCTCCCGCTCGGCGCACAGCTGTGGCACGAAATATGCGCCGATGCGGTCATAGGTGTTCAGTTTGTCGGTAAACTGCTCCATTTTCGCCACATCCGCCTGATAACGGTGAAACAGGGCAAAGCACAGGTGCAGCAGCTCCGCCGAGCGCGGACCGACGCCTTCGACCGTCTGCAGCTCGTCCTCGGTTGCCTCGAGCACCGCATGCAGTGAACCAAACCGCTGCATCAGCCGGTGTGCTGTCGGGTTGGTGTCGCCCTGCCGTACCGCAAAATACAGCAGCATCTCCAGCACCTCGTGGTCGCTGAAAATCTCCAGTCCGAACCGGCGGAATTTGTCCAGCATGCGCTGGCGGTGACCCACATGGTGATTTTTCGGCATGGTGTACCACCTTTCTTTTTAATTAGTAGTTAGTAATTAAAGGTGTATCTTCTCCACCGCCTGATTGAGCGCTCTGGTTACCAGCGGACTGTCCTTAATCTCCGGGAACGGAACGGTCGGCTGCGGTGCGCCGTCATGCGGACGCAGGCTCTTGCCCATCCAGAGGACATCGCGCCACTGACCGAATTTATACATGCTTTCCTGATATGCGCCCGAAATGATAAAGCCCATGGCTTTATGGAACTTCATCGACCGCTCATTCGGTGAAGTGATGCCGACGTAGATATTATAGTATCCCTGCATCGCCAGCAGTTCAAACAGCGCGGCGTAAATCGCACCGGCGATACCGTGGCGGTGCTGCTCCTGTGCAACGTATATGGACGTTTCGACCGACCACTGATAGGCAGCGCGGGTACGGTGCGGCGCAGCATAGCCATAGCCGACAACCTCGCCGTCAATGCGGCAGACCAGCCACGGCAGCTTTTGGGTATAGGTGCGCCACCGGCGGGTAAACTCCTCTATCGAAGGAGCATCGTACTCGCTCGACACAGTGGTTTGAATAACATACGGCGCATACAGCGCAAGCATCTCGGCAATATCTTCTTCCTCTGCAGGACGCAGAACAACTTCCGGCATGATTTTTTCCTCGTTTCGACATAATCTCGATATAAGTATACCGCATTCATTTTTTATGTTCAATAGGATATTATCAAAAAATCGCACATTTGTTCGCCTTGCATCTGCTGATTTTTTTACAGTATAATTCTTGCCGTTCTATATAATATTCTTTGTCATTTCAGCCGATTGCATTTTGCCCTGCCGAGTAGTATACTATGAAAAGCACTGACGAAAACGGCGTTTCGCCCTGCCGGGGAAGAGAAGGAGGCATCGCGCATATGGTTCGCTACGGTTTCATCCATACCAAAGAGGATATCAAGTTTCTGGTCCTGTTCGCCATGGATCTGCTGCCATTTCCGGTCAGCTTCAGCACCATTGTGGACTTAACGACCTGGTGTGACGAAGGCTTTGGCTACTTCGAGCTGAGCGAGGCTTTCTACGAGATGGTCCCGACCGGGCACATCGAGGAGATACCCGACGAAGGAGAAACCCTGTACGCCATCACCGAAAAGGGACGCGAGGCTACCCGCATTTTCGAGAAGCAGCTTCCCTATCCTGTCCGCGAAGCCGCACAGCGCTCTGCGCTGCGTGTCGTCCGCCAGATCCGGCGCGACGCCGGCATCCACACCGCCGTCACCGAGCACGGCCCGAACGACCTGACCGTCCGCATGGAAATGGAGCAGGTGTTCGCGGTGGAAATGAACGTCGTCAGTCACGGACAGGCTGCCATGCTCGAGCGTACCTTTAAGGAAAACGCCGAGGCTGTCTACCAAACATTGCTCACCGCAATGACCAAAAACTACGCAAACGAGAAAGAAGCGCAAAAACCTTGAAACACATGAAGCAACTCGGTGTGCTGCTTGCCTGCTGTGTCGGCGGCTCACTGCTCTCCCTTTTACTCCGCGGTCTGCTGCCCGGCAACGTGCTCGGTCTGACCCTACTGCTCGCCCTGCTCATCTTCGGTGCGGTTCGTCTGCACCATGTAGAGAGCGTAGCGGATTTTCTGCTGCAAAACATGGCATTTTTCTTTCTGCCCGCCATGCTGGGCGTGCTGGAAATCTGGAACGACATCAAAAGCGAAGCACTTGCCATCCTTGCCGTCTGCCTGCTGACCACGCTGTGTACTGCCGCTGCTACCGCACTGACCGTACATATCGTGTTCCGTCTGCAGCACCGTGAAACCGAGGAGGCGTTCGACCATGACTGATCTTCTCTCCTCCTCGCAGTTCTGGCTGCTGGTTTCCATCGGTTTTTATGCGCTTGGCGTAGAGATTCAAAAGAAAACCGGTTCTGCGGTCTGCAATCCGCTGCTGATCGCCTCGATTCTGGTCGGTGCGCTGCTGATCACAACCGGCACCCCCTACCAGACCTATGAGGAATCCGGCAAGCTGATCTCGTTCTTCCTGACACCGGCAACGGTAGCGCTTGCGATCCCGATTTACCGCAAGCTGGATGTACTGCTGAAAAACCTGCTGCCCATCCTGCTCGGCGCATTCGTCGGCTCGATGGTATCCATCGGCAGCGTACTGCTCTTCAGCCATCTGTTCGGTCTGAGCGAAAGCACGACGCTTTCTCTCGTGCCGAAATCGGTAACAACTCCGATTGCAGTCGCGGTAGCCGAAATGCTCGGCGGCGTAACCTCCATCACCGCGATTGCGGTTGTCATCACCGGCATCATCGGCGCGATCATCCTGCCGACCTTCCTCAAGTGCATCGGCGTACGCAATCCGGTGCAGATGGGTCTGTCCATCGGCACGGCAGCTCACGCAGTCGGTACCTCGCGTGCCATTGAGCTGGGTGAGACCGAAGGCGCGATTTCCGGTCTGGCGATCGGCGTTGCCGGTCTGCTGACGGCACTTATCGTGTCGATTGGCTCGGCAATTCTGTTATAATTGAAAATGGAGAATGGAGAATGTCGCTATCCTTGCGCGATACCCTAATTCTCCATTCACAGAACCACCTTTCCCCTGCATAAAATGCAGGAAGAAAGGTGGTTTTTCTATGGTGATCCATGTCGTTCAGCCGGGCGATTCGCTGTACCGCATTGCACAGCTGCACAGTGTTCCCCTGCCGTTCCTCATCCAGCAGAACGAGCTGCACGAGCCGTACCGGCTTACGCCCGGGCAGACCATTGTCGTTCCGCAGCCGGAAAAGACGTACATCGTCCGCCGCGGCGACACGCTCGGCAGCATTGCCGCGCAGAACGGCACAACCGTGATGCAGCTGTGGCAGAACAATCCGCAGCTTGGCGGCATCGACCGCATTCAGCCGGGGCAGATGCTTGTACTCAGCTATGGAAACAAGCTGGGACGCTTTGCGGTGAACGGCTACGCCTATCCGAGCATCGACCTGCGCGTTCTGCGCCGCACACTGCCCTATCTGACGTACTTATCCGTATTTTCCGTCGGTTTTGACAACGCAGGACGCATTTTACCGTTCTCTGCCGAGCTGCTCGTGCGCATGGCGCGGCAGTATCAGGTGAAGCCTTTGCTCGTGCTGACAACACTCGGCGAGGACGGGCAGTTCTCCGGCGAACGCGCCCACCGGCTGCTGAACACCCCGACGGCTCGCGCGGCGCTGATCGAAAATCTGGCACAGGTGCTTGCCATGCAGGGCTTCGCCGGTGTGGACATCGACTTTGAGTATGTGCCGCCGGAGGACGCGGACGCGTATGCCGCGTTTGTCCGCTCGGTCCGTGAGCGGCTCTCGCCTGCCGGATACACGGTCTTCGCGGCACTCGCACCTAAAACCTCCGCCGCGCAGCAAGGTCTTCTGTATGAGGCGCACGACTATGCCGCGCTCGGCTCTGCGGCGGACCGTGCCCTGCTGATGACCTATGAATGGGGTTACGCGTTGTCCGCTCCGATGGCGGTCGCGCCGATTAACAAGGTAGAGCAGGTCGTGCGGTTTGCCGTGTCGCAGATGCCGCAGGATAAGCTGTTCATGGGCATCCCGAACTACGGCTACGATTGGACGCTGCCCTATGTGCAGGGACAGTCGCGCGCCCGCAGTCTGGGCAGCGTGCAGGCCGTCGAGCAGGCGATTCAGGTCGGTGCGCCGATTCGCTATGATGCCACGGCGCAGTCTCCGCACTACAACTACTGGCGCGACCGTGCCGAACACGAGGTCTGGTTCGAGGACGCGCGTTCTGTCCGCGCCAAGCTGGCGCTTGCCGGAGAATATCAGCTGGCAGGCGTCAGCATCTGGAATATTATGCGGTATTTTCCGCAGCTGTGGCTTGTGCTGAACAGCCTGTACGACATCGAAAAGCTTGGATAAAATTCACCAAACCGACCGAATTTCCCCTGTTTCGGTCGGTTTTTTCCGTGCTTCGGCAGTTTCTCCTTGGATTTCCATTGCAAAACGGTTACAAAACCCGCTATCATACGGTGCATGGGAATTTCCCGCAAAATCCAAGGAGGTATCTACCTATGAAGTTCAAGAGACTCGTGCCGCTGGCACTTACGCTTGCCATCGCATCCACCACTGCTGCAGAAGCCGCACATCTGCAGCAGAACCGCTTTTCGTTCGTCGTGCGTCCGAATTACACGCAGACGGTCAGCCGTCCTTCTGCGAGCAAGCCCTCACAAAGCACCGCCGCGAACAGCAGCTACGCCGCGCAGGTGGTCTCGCTGGTAAATGCCGAGCGTGCCAGACAGGGACTGCCCGCGCTGACCATCAGCACCACGGTGCAGCAGGCGGCGCAGACCCGCGCAGGAGAACTGCAAACCAGCTTTTCGCACACGCGCCCGAACGGCGCGTCCTGCTTTACCGCGCTGACCGAGGCCGGCGTTTCCTACGCGCGTGCCGGCGAAAACATCGCCTATGGTCAGAGCACGCCAGAGGCTGTTGTGCAGTCGTGGATGAACTCGTCCGGCCACCGCGCGAACATTCTCAGCAGCAGCTTCACCTCGATCGGCGTCGGCTGTACCGTTGTGAACGGAACCGCATACTGGGCACAGCTTTTCACCGCATAATGGACTTTTTCAACAAACAAAACAGACCGCATTTGCGGTCTGTTTTGCTCTATCCTGCCGTTTATCACGAGAGCGGATACACCTCGCCGTTGATGGTGACCGACTGCACATTATCCAGGTCAAATGCACGCGCAAGCACCGCAATCTCGGTGTCGATGCGGTCGGTGTCCTCAGTGGAATTGAAACCGTAAGTGTACAACGTCCGGTCGATATCGGCGTTTTCGTCCAGAATAACGTACTCCGATCCGTCCTTCAGCTGCACGCTCAGCGTATCCACATCATCCACCGTGCAGTGCATATCCGCGTTGCGGATGCGAATGCCGATCTGCGACAGCGTTACATCACCGTCTGCGCTCGTCAGGTATGGCATCTGCTGAAATTCCGGCAGATCGACTGCCAGAACTGTCTTTGCGGTACCCGCTCCGTCCGCACGCACGGTCGTTCCGCTCGGATCAAGTGCTTCCAGACGGAGCGGCTCCCCCTTTTGGTAATCGCCCGAAATCGCAAACGCACCTTCTAAATAATAGTCGTTGTCGGTCGAACGCGCGGTATCGAGGTAAAATTCACTGCCGCAGAAGCCGCTGTCGCCGTACATGACCTCGAAATCAAGCTGTCCCTCCTCGGCATAGCACGAGGACAGCGTGGACCATGTGATGTCTGGCTTGTTCTGATAGCTGTCGATCAGGTGCGCCAGCGTGAACGGCTTTACGCCGTCCTGCTTTTTGTTTGCAAGGTGCAGACTGATCACGCCCGTGCCCGCGCTTTCGTCAAACAGCACGGATTCTACGGACAGGCGGTAGCTGTCGTTCTCGTCGGTCAGCCTGGTGCTGTCCGCCGTCTGCACATACCCTTCGAGATTCGCGTCTCCGCCATTCGGAAACAGCAGCGGAAACCAGCTCTGTGCATTCGCGGCAAATGCGGTTCCGCCGATGCACAGCGCGGCAGCCAGTCCGGCGCAGACGATTTTCTTTGCTGAGAAACGGCGTACCGGCTTGCTTTCTCGCTCGGGCAGGCTGTCCAGCGCCTTGCGGACACTGCGGTCAAATTCTTCGGTCATTTTCGGGAAATCATTATGGTTCATCATGCGAAGCACGCTCCTTTCAAGTCCTTGCGCAAATGCTCTCTTGCCGCTCGGAGACGGGTCTTGACCGTGTTTTCCGGTATGCCGAGCATTCCGGCAATCTCACGGGTCTTGAAGCCCTCTAAGTAGTACAGCTCCACCGGCAGGCGCAGCTTTTCCTCCAGTGCGGTGATGGCGGCATACAGGTCGCTGTGATCATCAGCCGCAGGCGCCGGTATCGCCTCTGCAGCAGCCGCGTCATACGACGCAAGCCGCTGCTGACGGCGCAATATCGTGCTGCACTCGTTGATGAGTATGCGGACCAGCCATGTTTTGAAATACCGCGTACTGCGCAGCGAATCCAGCTGCTCCCAGGCCCGCAGGATTGCCTGCTGCGCCGCGTCTGCACAGTCATGCTCGTTGCGGAGCATGGTTTTCGCGACCCGGTACAGCGTAGGCTCGGCTGCCAGCACCGCGGAGGTAAATTGCTCTCTATCCATCATAAGCGGGTTCTCCTTTCCGAAAGCGTCCGGACAGCGCAGACAGGTTTCGCGAAAAGCGCTTCCTGTCTGCGGCTTTCATCTATTAGACGGTTCGGTGCGGCAAATGGTTTTGTGAAAGGGAAAATTTTTCGTACTTGCATTTTGCATTACCTATTATACAGTACAAGCGCACAGAATGAAATCGGTGCAAAGATTCAAAGCGCATTTCCCCATTCGTATCACACAATACAAATGAATAAAGGAAGAATGCTGAATCCCCACGTTCATTTTCCATCCTCAACTCTCCATTCCTGAACCGATAGACAAAAGTCTCCCGCCATGGTATACTGTCCTTATCTGGTATAGTTAATTGAGCTGAAGATTGAGTTGCTTATTTGATAACTATTATCAAATAAAAAATATTATTTATTTCTACAAAAAACTATTGACATTTTGGCACAACACGGTTATACTAAAGTTGTTCCAAGGAGAGAAAGGAAGGAACGATTTGAGAATCACACATGAAGCGGATTATGCAATTCGTGTGACCTATTGTCTGGCACTTGCAGGCGAAAAGCAGTGCGCGAAGGATATTTCCGAGGCAACCGGCGTAACACTCCGGTTTGCGCTTAAAATTCTCCGCAAGCTGACACAGTCCGGTATTACAAAATCCTATAAGGGCGTTGCCGGCGGCTATGAGCTGAACTACTCCCCATCGGAGATCAGTCTCGGCGCGATCATCGAATGCATTGATGGTCCGATTGCCATCAATCACTGTCTTGCAAATGAGTTTCAGTGCACCCACATGGGCACCCAGAATGAATGTGATTTTCATCGCGTGTTCTCGGAGATCAACCGGTCTCTGCGCGATCAGCTTTGTTCGATAACAATGGATCGTTTCCTGCCCCCTCAAAAATAAATTTGTTCAACGATACAGGAGGAAAAAATCATGAAAAAGTTTGTTTGTTCCGTATGTGGTTATGTATATGAAGGCGAAGCAGCTCCGGCAGAGTGCCCGATCTGCCACGCACCGGCAGAGAAGTTCAAGGAGCAGTCCAGCGAAAAGACCTGGGCAGCTGAGCACGTTGTAGGCGTTGCACAGGGCGCTCCGGAGGACATCATGGCTGACCTGCGTGCTAACTTTGAGGGCGAGTGCTCCGAGGTTGGTATGTATCTGGCAATGGCTCGCGTTGCACACCGCGAGGGCTATCCGGAAATCGGCCTGTACTGGGAGAAGGCTGCATTCGAGGAAGCAGAGCACGCTGCTAAGTTTGCAGAGCTGCTCGGCGAGGTTGTAACCGACTCCACCGAGAAGAACCTGCAGATGCGTGTAGACGCTGAGAACGGCGCAACCGCCGGCAAGTTTGATCTGGCAAAGCGCGCTAAGGCTCTGAACCTCGATGCGATCCACGACACCGTACATGAGATGGCACGCGACGAGGCTCGCCACGGCAAGGCTTTCGAGGGCCTGCTGAAGCGTTACTTCAACAAGTAATTGAGACTATTCAGAGGGCAGGCAGAAATGCCTGCCCTCTTTTTTTCAGAAACCGATAAACAGCAGCCTGTCCGCTCTTGGAACGGACAGGCTGCTGTTTTATTTGTGTTTTTCACTTTTGCATTGCACGGGACAGCCGGAGCAGTGTCCGGAACAGCCGGACGGATGCTTTTTCATCGAACGGAGCGCGGCAAACAGCGCGATACCGATCAATGCCAGAATCAAAATAGTGGGGAGATTCATATACCGTGCCTCCTTATGCCAGACCAAATGCAAGACCGACACAGCGGACGGCAAAGGCAATGAGCCATGCAATCACGCATTGGGTCAGCGCAGTCGTGATGGCAGCCCGTGTGCTGCCCATCTCACGCTTTACGGTGGCAATTGCCGCAACACAAGGAGTGTAGAGCAGCACGAATACCAGAAATACGACCGCGGTAAACGGCGTAAACAGGGTGCCGATGCTGGATACCTCACCGCCAAGCAGCAGGGTCAGCGTGGATACAACGCTTTCCTTTGCGGTAAAGCCGGTAATCAGGGCGGTGGACACGCGCCAGTCCGCAAAGCCGAGCGGTGCGAACAGCGGTGCAAAAATGCTGCCCAGCGCAGCCAGCAGGCTGCTTTCCGGCATAGACACCACATTAAAGCGTGCATCGAAGGTCTGCAGGAACCAGATTACGATAGAAGCGGCAAAGATGATGGTAAATGCCTTCTGGATAAAGCCCTTTGCCTTTTCCCAGATAAGGTGCACAACACTTTTGGCACTGGGCAGACGGTAATTCGGCAGCTCCATAACGAACGGAACCGGTTCGCCCTTGAAGCGGGAGACCTTCAAAATGACCGCATACAGGATGCCGCAGAGAATGCCGAATAGATACAGGCCAATCATGACAAGCGCACGATACCGTCTGGGGAAAAAGGCGCTGATCATCATGGTGTAGATGGGCAGCTTGGCCGAGCAGCTCATAAACGGGGTAAGTAAAATCGTCATGCGGCGGTCACGCTCACTGGACAGTGTACGGGTAGCCATGATGGCCGGAACCGAGCAGCCGAAGCCGACCAGCATCGGCACAAAGCTGCGGCCGGACAGTCCCAGCTTGCGGAGCGGCCGGTCCATGATAAAGGCCACACGCGCCATATAGCCGGTGTCCTCCAGAATCGAGAGGAAGAAGAACAGCGTTACAATGGTCGGCAGGAAGCTGAGTACGCTGCCAACGCCGTTTGCGATACCGTCTACAACGAGCGAGTGAACAACGGGGTTGATCTGCAGGGCGGATAACCCGGCATCCAGCCACGAAATGCAGGCATTGACCAGAACGGTCATGCCATCGGACAGCCATGCGCCGATCCAGCTGAAGGTCATGATGAAGATCAGACCCATGATACCGGCAAAGCAAGGGATAGCGGTGTATTTGCCGGTCAGAAAGCGGTCGATCGCCATACTGCGTTTATGCTCTTTGCTCTCGTGCGGGCGGACGACTGTTGTGCTGCACAGGTTTTCCAGAAAGCTGAACCGCATGTTTGCCAGCGCCGCTTCGCGGTCCAGACCGGAATCCTTCTCCATGACGGATACGATCTGGTCAAAAGCGGAGCGATTGTCATCGGACAGCGCGAGCGCCTTTTCGATGAGCGGGTCCTTTTCGATCAGCTTGGTGGCGGCAAAGCGCACCGGCAGACCGGCTCGTTTGGCATTCGGCTCGATCATCAGGGCGGTTGCATGGATGCACCGGTGAACAGCGGCTACCGGATCGTTCTTATCACTGCTGTCCTGGCAGAAGTCGATGCCTCCGGGTGTTTCCTGATAGCGGGCGATGTGGATCGCGTGGTCGATCAGCTCATCAATGCCTTCGTTCTTTGCGGCTGAGATCGGCACTACCGGAATGCCGAGCGCCTGCTCAAGCTCATTTACATGGACGGTGCCGCCGTTCGCACGAACCTCGTCCATCATATTCAGCGCCAGCACCATTGGAATGCCCAGCTCCATCATCTGCATGGTCAGGTAGAGGTTTCGCTCAATGTTGGTCGCGTCTACAATATTGATGATGCCGTCCGGCTTGTTGTCCAGCAGAAAGCTGCGGGTTACGATCTCCTCGCTGGAATACGGCGACAGCGAATAGATGCCGGGCAGGTCGGTAACGGTTGCCTCCGGATGGCTGCGGATCGTGCCGTCCTTGCGGTCCACCGTAACACCGGGGAAGTTGCCGACATGCTGGTTGGCACCGGTCAGTTGATTGAACAGCGTCGTTTTGCCGCAGTTCTGATTGCCGGCAAGCGCAAATGTCAGTTTTTTATCGGCAGCCGCGGCTTTGGCGTGCTCATAAATGTGGTAGTCCTTGCATTTCCTGAGCTCGCCCATGCCGGGGTGCGCCGCAGGATGGTGGCGTACCTGTCCGGCGGAAGGCTTTTTTGTTCGCTGATACGGTGTGCCGACTTCGATCTTCCGCGCTTCATCCAGGCGCAGGGTCAATTCATAGCCGCGCAGCTCAAACTGCACCGGATCACCCATCGGAGCGACCTTCTGCAGCGTGACCTCGGTCTGCGGCGTCAGTCCCATATCGAGCAGGTGATGGCGTAAGGCTCCGCTCCCGCCTACTGCGGTGATTTTCGCACTTTCATGCGGTTTCAGTTTATCCAATGTCATATCTATATCTCCTCGCGGCTTCGTGCCGTCGACAGTTTTGCTCTATACTCGTAGACTATTATTCTCCTATGAGCGGGAGTTGTCAATGTTTATTATACAGCAATCCTGCCGATTGTGCACGCGCAGCGCACGGATGACATTGAGAATTACAAGGAACATAACGCCGCCATCGGAAAACATGACAAATCATGTGTCCGCAATACCGGCAGCGCCAGACGAGCGAGCTTAACGAACAGGGCAAAAACGATATTCCGGTACGCTGCAAAGCAGACCGCGTCAAGTAAAGATCGCAAAAAGGCTCCTGAAAAATGAAGTTAGGCTGCGGTGGTCAGTGTGGCCGCAATGGATTCATGGCTTATGTAGGCTCTGGAAACAGACCAGTCCTCGGCGTATTCCATGAGATACGTTGTCACCAGACGAACATAAGAACTTTCATTTGGAAAGATTCCAATCACGCTGGTACGTCTGCGGATTTCACGATTCAATCTCTCAATCATGTTGGAAGATGAAATCCTTCGCGCATCCAGCATTGGGAATGTATAGAAGACCAGAGAATCTTCCAATCCGTCTTCAAGGCACTGAACCGCTTTCGGAAAGCGCTTGGCATAGGAGTCGATCATATCATATGCGCGCTTTCTGGCGAACTCAGCCGTAGGCGCCAGCCAGATTTCCTTTAGTACTGCGGCAAAGGCTTTCTTCTCTTTCTGCGGCACATAGGCAAGAATATTCCGCATGAAATGCACCTTGCAGCGCTGCCATGAGGCTCCGGAAAAGGACTCACGAATTGCCGAAACCAACCCAGAGTGAGCATCGAAAATGATAAGCCTGGGCGTAGACAGACCACAGTCCTTCAGATTCTGAAACAGCACTCCACAGGAGCTCTTGGATTCTTCGGCCATAGGTTCAACGGCGATGATGTCTCGATGTCCATCCTGTTTCAAAAAACAGGACAACTTATCTGAGATCAGAGATTTCTTCACATTTACATGATATAATTAGAAAAATAAAAAACAGGACAGAAGGTCAAGCATGAATCCAGAATTGATGACTTTGGATTTCTGGCAGGATACGGTCATATATGAGGGCAAAACATTTCCTGTCGGTACGCTTGCCTGTGATGCACTGAATGTCCCTGCGAATACTATTACAAAAATGAACGAGCAATGCGAGAAAATCAATCTGCTGCTCGGGATGCTGAATGCCGGACAGGATGCTTATGCACTCTGTCCTATGGCAAGGGAAGCTGCTCTGGCGATGCTGGATACTCTCAGCGAAACTCCGCCATTCTCTTATATGGACATATCAAAACACAGAGAACGGATAGAACGGGTCTTTACTGCGGACAATGCACTGAAATATGTGGAGTTTGCCATAAAAGCCGCAATAAATTCCTTGCAGTTTGAAGAAATCCAGAACTATGCCGAAGCAATCATGCTCCAGCGCTATACCGCCGTATGCGGGCATCTGGCCTACTCCTTTGGGGAATACCAAACGGCCATGCTTGATTTTGCAGAAAAATCAGACGGCAACGAAGCAGACCGCACCGCAGAGGGCTTTGCCAGAATGTTCGGTAGTTATTTCACGCCGGAGTTTTCCATCACGGAGGACAATGCCTGGATGTCTACCCTGAAAAATTCCGTTCAGTATGTATCCGTCATCCGTCCCGGCGAAAAAGTTGCGAAGCTGGTCAAGCGGATGCACTATGTATCCTTTGTAAGGATGTTCCGGTCTGATCTCTTTGAGGGCCTGTGTGTTGGTCATGCACCGAAGAAATGCAAAATCTGCGGAAAGTGGTTTCTGACCACCAACGCAAGGCACACCAAATACTGCGGCGGCTATGCACCGGGGGACAAGCTGCACCGCACCTGTCGGCAGATTGGCAACCTGAAAGGCAGAGAACAACGGGAACTTGCGGACGATCATCCGCTGAAGCAGATTTATGAGAAACGGCTGAATACCATAAACCGCTATGTGAAGCGTGGTACTCTGGACGCTGATCTTGCAGAGGTTATGAAGAAGCTGGTAAAAGATAAAATGCTTCGAGCGCTGAGCGATGTCGCCTATGCCAAAGGTGATTACGAAAAAGAGATGGGACAGGCAGCTTTGAAGAAGCTATGAGAAAACTTTGAATTTGACAAGGGAGTGTGATTGTATGAAAAAGTTGAACAATATCTTAAATATCATTATTGGTTCTTTTGTTGGTGTATTCATTGGGCATGGGTTTTATGTTCTTTGGGACTTCAAAACTCGCCCTGAGCTGTATGCTATGCAATCAGCACCTTGGTACACAAGCATTTTGGTTTATGGAGCATTTGCCCTTGTTATGTTGCTGATATGCTTTGTAATAAAAGCAATCATCAAACACAAGCAGAAAAAGAAGTAAGCCCATTCCAATTTGTAGGGAACAGAAAATTTCAGCTTTCTGAATGTTCGCAAATATAATATTAAATCGGGAGGGATGTGCGCTATGCTGAATGATTTTACATGGAAGATGACCGGATACATATCGAAATACCATGTCAATCCGCACAGTGATGGTATCATTCCCTATGTGGCAGAACGCATCTTCCAACTGGAACCGGAGCTGCCAGCGGTGAACAGTCTGAACGAATATATCCTGTCTGCCTTGCAGGAAAAGAATTTGCTTTATTTTTCGTTCTTCCTGCATCACTACGAGCCGTAGCTCAACAAGCGCATCAAAGACTTTCTCGGTGTGGATGGTGGCGATCTGTACGACACAGACCGTTTTCTGGATATAAAGCTCTCCTGCCGGGAACAAATGCTCCAAAAACTGATGGACTATGACCTTGCCAAGGGTGCAGAGTATGCTACATACATTTTCCCGTTCATCCGGGATGCTATGCTCCGTTTTCGCATAGGCGAAGAAAAATGGTCGGTGTCCTCTCTGACCAATTACAAAATGGTGCGGTCAATGGCTTGGCTGTACCACAATACCAATGATGCGGTCAACGAGTTTTCCAAGAAGTACAACTGCGACCTTGTCCTTGCGGAAGAATACCTGAAAGTAGTCCGTGGCATCCACAATCAGCAGCCATTCTATGTCACGGATGAGAACGGGGAGGAAACAGGCGAGGATGTAGCCCTTGACGATAGCTGGAACTATACCGATATCCTCTGGAACGGCATACAAGCAGAAAAGGTGCAGCGGGCATTTAAGAAACTGAATTACCGGGAACAGACCTTGCTTGAAAAGCGGTTAGCAATTTGCATGACCTGTGGGCGTGTCGGCTCGTGGAAAGACCGCCCCACTTTTGAAGAACTGGCTGTGATGTTTGAGGGAAGCACTGCCAGCGGTGCGGAGCGAGCCTACCGGAAAGCGGTGGACAAGCTGACGGAATTTCTGGTTGCCGAGGGTGCAATCCATGCTGTCCGGCTGAAACAGAAATTCAAGACCAATCGCAAAAAAGAAAATCGCCGCCGCAATCTACGAATACCAAGCAGACTGCGACGGCGAATGGCGAACTATCTCTAAATTTTGAAGCTAAAACAGCTGAAATTATTAGACTGGCAGACTGGGGCACAATTAAGTCCAACAAGTATGCAAAAGCGGCAATTTCCTATCTGCTGTACTGTAAAAATGCGAATTGTCCAAAGGACATAGTAATTCCGTTTGAATACTAATAATGCCGTATATTTGTCTCTAATTGGCAAATATACGGCATTTCTTTATTCTTTATGTGCGTGATCGTACATCTTTTGAATATCCTCCGGCAGCTTATCCGGTATCATACCATGTACCCGATCTTCGTTGCCGTCCTGCATGGCTTGTTCATAATACCAGCACTTGAATTTAATCATATCCAACACACGACTTAAATGTTCAATTTCAGCTTCCACTGTTTTCTTTTGCTTCTCAAACAGTTCTTTTCGTTGAGGATAAGTAGCTGCTCCCTCCACACACCAGTCCATAAACTGCTTAATATCCTTGATTTCCAGACCGGAGCGTTTCAGACACTCAATTACACGTAGTGCTTCAATCTCTTTCTCACTGAATTTACGGATGCCAGAAATTCTTTCCATTCCCGGAAAAAGCCCCTGCTTGTCATAATAGCGCAAAGTTGAAATCGGAAGTCCAAACATTTCCGAAACCTGTCCAATCGAATACATGTATGCCTCCACAAAAAGTTAACAAATTTATTTTACAAAGTCCCTTGACCTAAAGTTAGGTTCAGGTTTTATCATTAGTATAGCAGTTATACAGAAAGATTGCAATGGCTATTCAGAAATATAGGAGGAATGATTTTATGGCAGAAAAACAAACCGCAGGAAGAAATGAATTGGGAACATTCGCTCCCAAGTTTGCGGAACTGAATGATGATGTGCTGTTCGGGCAGGTGTGGAGCCGGGAAGACAAGCTTTCCCTGCGGGACCGCAGTATTGTAACAGTGGTGGCGCTGATGGCGCAGGGGCTGACGGATTCGTCTTTTCAGTACCATCTGACAACTGCAAAGAACAACGGTGTGACCAAAACGGAAATCGCGGAGATCCTGATCCACGCGGCATTTTATGCGGGCTGGCCCAAGGCATGGGCAGCCTTCCGTATGGCAAAGGAGGTATGGACGGAGGACAATGCCGCTGACGCAAAAGCCAAGCATCAGAATGAAATGGTCTTTCCCATCGGCGCACCCAATGACGCCTTTGCGAAATATTTTATCGGACAAAGCTATCTCGCACCTCTTTCTACGCAGCAGGTCGGCATTTACAATGTGACCTTTGAACCCGGTTGCCGCAACAACTGGCACATTCATCATGCCAGAAATGGTGGCGGTCAGATTTTAATCTGCGTTGCCGGACGAGGCTATTATCAGGAATGGGGCAAAAAAGCTATCGGGATGCTGCCCGGCGATGTGGTAAATATCCCTGTCGGTGTGAAACATTGGCACGGTGCAGCTCCTGATAGCTGGTTCTCTCACTTAGCGGTAGAAGTTCCCGGAGAGGAAGCCTCTAATGAGTGGCTGGAAGAAGTCAATGATACTGACTACATTCAAGCAACGAAAGGAGAAACATTATGAAAAAAGTTATGCTATTAGTCGGTGCCGGACAGATCGGAATGGCGATTGCCCGCCGTGTCGGCACCGGAATGAAGATTATTGTAGGCGATAAAAAGACGGAGAATACAGAAAACATTGCGGCTATTCTGAACAACGCTGGATTTGACGCTTTTCCTGTGAAAACCGACCTTTCCGATAGGGCTTCCATACAGTCCATGATTGCCAGAGGGCAGGAATATGGGGAGATCACCATGCTTGTAAATGCGGCAGGTGTTTCGCCCAGCCAAGCACCCATTGAAGCTATTTTGAAGGTCGATTTATATGGAACGGCTGTCTTGTTGGAAGAAGTGGGCAAAGTGATTGCAAGCGGTGGTGTTGGTGTGACGATTTCCAGTCAGTCCGGTTGGAGAATGCCTGCATTGACCGCACAGCAAGATGAGCAGCTTGCTACGACCCCAACGGAAGAACTTTTGTCACTGGATATCTTGCAGCCGGGAAATATTCGTGACACGCTCCATGCTTATCAGATGGCAAAGCGTTGTAATGAAAAGCGTGTCATGGCTCAATCTGTAGAATGGGGCAAGCGTGGAGCGAGGCTCAATGCCATTGCCCCCGGTATCATTGTGACGCCCCTTGCGATTGATGAGTTTAACGGCATTCGGGGAGACTTTTATAAAAATATGTTTGCAAAATGTCCTGCCGGTCGCCCCGGTACAGCCGATGAGGTGGCAAATGTGGCAGAACTTTTGATGAGCGATAAGGGAGCATTCATTACCGGCTCTACTTTTCTGATTGATGGCGGTGCAACGGCAAGCTATTACTATGGTTCTCTGAAACCACAATAACCTTGAAAGGATAGCATGGATTATGAAAAAAGTTATATCGTTGTTACTCATACTTTTCATGTGTTTTGCGTTATCCGCATGCAATAGCAGTCAGAATGCCGAAACAACAGAAACTACCGGGTATACCGTTTCAGAAGAAAGCAGCGGCACACAACAAGATGAGAATGGAGATACAGAGACTATGAAAGTTTTAGTAACATACTTTTCCCGTACTGGTGAGAATTATGGTGTCGGGCATATTGAAAAAGGAAACACGCACATAATAGCAGATATGATTGCAGAACAGGTCGATGCTGACCTATTCGAAATCAGCACCGTTGTGCCATATCCCGATGAATACGAAGCTTGTACAGAAACCGCAAGGCAGGAGCAGAAAGAAGATGCCCGTCCTGAACTGTCAGCTACCGTGGAAAACATGGAAGATTATGATGTTGTCTTTCTCGGTTACCCGATTTGGTGGAGCGACATGCCGATGGCCGTCTACACATTCCTTGAGAGTTATGATTTTTCGGGAAAGACAATCATTCCGTTCTGTACCCACGAAGGAAGCGGCCTATCTTCCACCGACAGCAGCATTGCTGAAATCTGCACAGGTGCAGATGTTTTGGATGGATTAGAAATAAGAGGTTCTGTGGCACAAAATTCGCAGGATGAAGCATTAACAGCAGTTACAGACTGGCTTGATAAAATTGAAATTTTAGATGAGAACTAAGGAGATATTACCATCATGGAAAAATTAAATTTAACACAGGAATGGGATAAGGTGTTCCCGAAAAGTGACAAGGTAGACTATAAAAAGGTGACCTTTCATAACCGCTACGGCATCACACTGGCGGCGGATATGTACACACCGAAGGGCGCAGTTGGCAAGCTGCCCGCCATTGCCGTCAGCGGTCCGTTTGGCGCGGTAAAGGAGCAGTCCTCTGGTCTGTATGCACAGAAAATGGCAGAGCTTGGCTTCTTGACGATTGTCTTCGACCCATCCTATACCGGCGAGAGCGGCGGTACACCCCGCTATGTCGCTTCGCCGGACATCAATACCGAGGATTTCTGCGCAGCGGTAGACTTCCTCTCCGTGCAGGAGAACGTTGACCCAGAGCGCATCGGTATCATCGGTATCTGTGGCTGGGGCGGCATGGCGATCAATGCGGCGGCAATCGACACCCGCATCAAAGCTACCGCTGCTATGACCATGTACGATATGACCCGTGTAACTGCCAACGGATATTTTGATGCTGAGGATTCTGGGCAGGCACGCTATGAGAAGAAAAAAGCCATGAATGCACAGCGCACTGTAGATTACAAAAACGGCGCCTATGCTCTGGCAGGCGGTGTGATCGATCCGCTGCCGGAGGACGCACCGCAGTTTGTAAAGGACTATTACGCCTACTATAAGACTCCGCGTGGCTACCATCCCCGCAGCCTGAACTCCAACGGTGGCTGGAACGCGACGTCTTCGCTGTCGTTCCTGAATATGCCTATCTTGCAATACAGTAGCGAGATTCGCTCCGCCGTGCTGCTGGTACACGGAGAAAAAGCGCATTCCCGTTACTTCAGTGAGGGAGCTTATGAAAAAATGACCGGAGATAATAAAGAGCTGCTTATCATTCCGGGAGCGAGCCATGTTGATCTTTATGACAATTTAGATGTCATTCCTTTTGAAAAGCTGAACAGCTTTTTTAATATGCATCTTAAATAAGAACAGAAAAATCAGTGTATAGGATAGGAGGAATGGAACATGAAGTATTTATTTATCAATGGCAGTCCAAATCCAAACGGCAATACTGCTGCATTAGCGGCAGAACTGCTTGAAGGAAAGAACTACAAATCTCTGAATTTAACAGATTACATCATTGGTGCTTACGGTCAGGAACTGCCCGGTGACGGGCTGGAAACTGTGATCGCCGCCATGGAGAACGCCAAGACCATTGTCATCGGCTCTCCTGTATACTGGCACAACATCTGCGGAAGTGTCCGCAATATGCTGGATCGTTTCTATGGAAAAGTAAAGGACGGCTCCCTGGGTGGTCGCAAACTGTATTTTATATTCCAAGGTGCCGCCCCAGAAAAGTGGATGCTGGAAGCTGGTGAATATACCATGAAGCGCTTTGCCGCCCTCTATGGTATGACCTACGGCAGTATGGTGACAAATAAAAATGAAGCGTCAAGATTGAATAGCTCCCTATAAGGAGGAGTGGAACACGGAATATATAACTTTGAATAACGGTGTAAAAATGCCGCAGCTCGGCTATGGTGTCTATCAGGTTACAAAAGATGAATGTGAACGCTGTGTCAGGGATGCCTTGAAAATCGGCTATCGTCTCATCGACACCACCCAGAGCTATTTTAACGAGGAAGAAGTGGGTAATGCCATTGCAAAAAGCGGTATTCCAAGAGATGAAATTTTCCTAACCACCAAAGTCTGGATTGAGCATTACGGCTATGAAAGAGCAAAAGTATCCGTATTGGAATCCATGCGAAAATTACAGGTTGACTACCTTGACCTGTGTTTGCTCCATCAGCCTTTTGCAGATGCCTACGGTGCATACCGGGCATTGGAGGAGCTGTATGACGAAGGAAAAATCCGTGCTATCGGCATTTCCAATTTCTATACTGACCGTATGGTGGATTTTGCTTCCTTTAATCGAATCAAGCCGATGGTAAATCAGGTGGAAATTCATCCTCACAATCAGCAGACGGAAGCGAAAGCATGGCATGATAAATACGGCATACAGATGGAAGCATGGGCGCCATTCGGTGAAGGGCGGGGCGATATGTTCCACACGCCGGAACTGCAAGTCATTGCTGAGAAGTACGGAAAGTCTGTTGCTCAAGTCATTCTTCGTTGGCATTTGCAGCGTGGAATTGTCATCATTCCCAAATCTACTCACCTCGAGCGTATGGAAGAAAACTTTCATGTATTTGATTTTTCTTTGAGCGAGGATGATATGGCGGTTATTGCTACGATTGACAAAAAACAAAGCAGCTTCTTCTCACACACCGATCCGAATATGGTGGAGTGGTTTGTGAAGATGGTGGAGGAACGAAAACAGCAACACGACTGCACCAAAGATAAGAAAAACTGGTAATCGAGGAGGATATATATGAAAAAACCATATACGATCTGCCACATGATGATGTCTGTGGACGGAAGAATTGATTGTGGCATGACTGTAAAAATTGCAGGTTCCAATGAGTATTATGAAGCGCTGAGTGCTTTGGATGTTCCCACAAATCTCAGCGGCAGGGTGACTGCACAGCTCGAATTGGCAGAACCCGGTGTGTTTATAGCAAAGAATCCAACAGAGAGCGTTGGAAAAGAAGGCTTCTCAAAAAAGCGGAGTGCAAACGGTTATCAGGTGGTGGTCGATACCAAAGGAACGCTCCTGTGGCATGACGATAGTAACGGCGATTCCCCGTTGATTGTCATTATGTCCACAGAGGTTACAAAAGAGTATCTTGCCTATCTGGATTCCCTGCATATTTCATGGATTGTCTGCGGTGAAACGCATATTGATCTACATAAAGCCGTTGAAATTCTGTATACCGAGTTTGGCGTGGAACGCATGGCGGTTGTCGGTGGAGGTACGATCAACGCTGCTTTCCTCAATGCCGGACTACTGGATGAAGTCAGCATTCTACTCGGTCCCGGAATTGATGGTCGAAAAGGTATGACTGCTACTTTTGACGGTTTACCGTTAGACACAGACCCCGTCAATTTGAAGCTCCTAAGCGTACAGCCCTATGACAATGGTGCTGTCTGGCTTCGGTATGCTCTGCACTGATTGTTCTGCAAGTAAATCGTAATTTTACGTAAAAAGCAAAACCGGCAGCATGGATTCTTTCCCTGTTGCCGGTTTTGCTGCTTGTTAGCCATCCAAAGGCTTTACCAAAGTATTAAATCATCCCAAAATACTCAAATGCTTCCATGATTGCTTTCTCTTTTTCCGGCGGGCATTGGGGCTGTCTGGCATCGTCAGACTTGGGCTTGTTGTAATTCTCCCGCTCGATGATACCGCACTTCTGTTTCACCTGTGCGATATAAAGACTACTGACCTTCAAGCCGCTGCGTTCCAGAACATAATCCTTGATCTGCCCATAGGTTGCCAGTCCTCTTTTATCCTGCACCATTTCTTCTACATCCACATCAATGTTGATATGTGTTATCGGATTTCTCAGAACTAAAAGACATACCGTCTCGACAGATGCCCCGCATTCATCAAATTGCGTGAGCACCTTTTGCTCAATAGGAAACTTGTACGCAATCGCCTTTACAAAGCGTTTCTGAGTCTTTTGCTCCTCACGCGGGAACAACTCAACCTCGGAAATCAGGTATTTCACAAGGTCGCGCCGTTCTGCTGCATTCATTCTATCATAGATTGCGTCAAAAGACGAGAGGATTCCTATCATAGATTGCACAGACATCTGCTTGCTTTCCAGAGTTGCTTTTTTCATCATGCTTTCTTGCAGCAGATCCTCCGCCTTATAAATCTGGTCATAGAGGTCATTCAGGCGGCGGGTCATGTCTGCGCGGCGGCGCTCTGCATATTTGTCATCAGGGGCAATGCGGTCAATATCCCGCTCCAAGCTGTCGCGGCTGCGCTGTAAAGCGGATAGCTGGTTTTTGTAGGCGGTAATGTCAGTCTCGACCTCGGTCATGTCCACGGCGGTCATTACCTTTTCCTGCAAATCTTTGATAAACTGCGGATTGCGAACAATCTTCCGGGTGTACTCCATCACCTCGTCCTCAACCTGACTGGCTACCACGCCATTCCTGCGGCATACCGAAGTCCCTCTATGTTTAGTCGCATAAGAACAGACATAAGATTCTGTGCGGCGCTCCGTGCCGTCCTGATTTGTCCACTTGGTCATACCGATATACATAGGTGCGCCGCATTGCGGACATTTTACGATACCGGACAACAGATGCGCGTTATACTGACCAATGTTGTGATTACCCTTTTTCCCACGAATGGCTTTGATCTCCTGCACCTTGTCAAAACCCTCTTTGGAAACAAACGCCTCATGGGAAATAACCTCACTCAAAATATACTCATCCTGCTTCACAAGTCGATATTCGTTATCTTTGCCGGGAACTTTCTCTGTCCGTCGCTTTCCCCATGCCACGCGCCCCGTATAAACCGGATTGCTAAGCATTCTCTTGATGTGGTCAGAACTCCACTCTCCATAGCTGGGGCGGATGGCATTCTTTGCCGGTAGGCGAGTATAACCGTTTCGATTGAGATAGCCATAAATTGCCGTGTATCCCATATTTAGGTTCAGGAACATATCAAAAACCAGTCGCACGACAGCCTTTTCTTCCGGGACGGTCTCCAATTTCCCTTTACTCTTGTCATCGCCCTTTACCAGACGGTACCCATAGGGTGCAAAGCCGCCGTTCCAGCCGCCGGACTTTGCTTTTTCCTCGCGCCCCAAAAGGCTCTGTGCAATGATGTTCTCACGTTCCAACTCAGCTACCGCACCGAGAATGGTAATCATCATTTTTCCCATAGAGGTTGAGGAATCAAGCCCATCTTCTACACACATCAGGTGAACGCCATATTTCATAATAAACTCAAGGGAGTTCAGCACGTCCCGCGCGTTTCTGCCAAACCGCGATAATTTGAAAACCAGCACATAGTCCGTATGTACCTTTCCGCGCTGAATGTCATCCAGCATCCGCTGGAACTCCGTCCGCCCTTCAATGCTTTTGCCGCTTTTGCCTTCTTCAACATAAGTATCAAGAACCGTCATACCCCGACGCTCGGCGCATTCAGCCAGATAGTGCTTCTGCCCATCCAGACTATACCCATTTACCTGACGCTCACTGCTGACGCGGATATAGATAACACACGATTTGCCCTCTTTCGTATTATACATAGATTGCCTCCTATTGCAGGACCGGTCGGTCATCGACCGCCCGGAATACTCTGCTCAGATTTTCTGATTTTCCTTTTCTGCGGCAGCATACTTGATCAGGATTTGTGCCAGAACATTGATAAAGTTCTGGTAGCAGTCCCGCTGCTCCGCCGTCATCTGAACCACACTCTCCTTGGGAAAGCGAAGCTCAGTTCCATTGTTTGCAGTGTAGCTCTTGTAGTTTTCGTTTTCTACCATGTAATCACCCCATTTGACGTTATGTTCGTCAGCCGAATGAAGTGCCGCTTTTTCAATGGTAACTCAGTAGTTACTATTATTCCTGTCTCATGGGTGGGTAAGCTGCTGCAACAGCTTACCCATTCAGCATTTCTGCGGCTTTTTTGATATTTGCGCTGGCATTGCCTTTGCGGAAGTTCTCCCCGTCGAAGCGAATCGGGACGCAGACTTCCAAGATGCGGTCAAAAATGCGGCGGTCATCCAAATCGGCAGCTTGCTTCATAACGGAAAGCGGGATATTCGTAGTGACGATCATGGGCTTGCCGGTCAGCAACCGCTTGTCAACCACATCGAATACGCGCTCCTTGCCGAAGCTGGTGTTACGCTCTGCACCCAAATCATCCAGAATGAGGAGGTCGGGACGCATAAGCGATTTCATGTAATGGTCGCGGTCTGTGCCGAAGTTGCCCTGCATACGGTTGACCACATCGGACATTCCCACAAAGAGGACAGACTCCAAACGGTCAATCAGAGCGTTGGCAATGCAGCCAGCGGCATAGGATTTTCCCGTGCCGACATTCCCGAACAGGAGCCGTCCGATCCCCGCTTTTTTGAACTCGTCCCAATTCTGCGCGTAGCCCCTCGCCTTTGCAAGTTGGGGCGTTGTAACTGCGGCTGACTCAAACCGCCAGAGCGCGGCGGGCATATCGTGGAACGCTTCACTGCGGAGCATTGTCATGTGGGACATTCTCTCGTATTCCCGGCGCTTTGCTTCTTTCCGTTCTCGGCGTTCGGCAGCGCACTTGCACATAACCGGGTGCTTGGTAAAGCCCTGCGCCTGAAGGTCAGCGGGAAAAAACGCTTCTTTCGGCGTGCGGCACTTGCCGCAGTATTTCAGCCCATCAGAGGCATTGATGTAATCGTCAGGTGCGGCATTAGCAGCTTCAACGGCATCAACCATTTTCGTAAAAATCGGATTCATAGACACTCTCCTTCGTTATCGTCGTAGGTGTAGTTTTTCGCGCTCCTGCCCTTGCTGTCCTCGTCCAACCACTTCTTGATGGTGGCGTAATGATTGGCATAGTGCCTGTCATTGGAAGCCATGTACCGGGACAGCCGCTCAATGTATTCGGCAGCTTTGCCGGGATAAGCCGTTTCCAGCTGGGTACATTCCTCGCCTGACAGGAAAACATTTTGGAACTCTCCATATCGGCGGCGCGTACTCACTACTCTTTCGGTCTTACTATGTTCTTTATACTCTGCATCAGTATTACTTGTGGGCAATTTCTGCCCCATGCAAGGGGAAGAATCCTGCACATCCATTGGGCAGGTATTGCCCTCTGGACGGGAAGAAACCTGCACCCTGTCTGGAATTTGCAGAAAGATGCGGTTCACCTGATTCCAGCCCTGACGGACGCGGGTGATCAGCCCGGCATTTTCCAGCTCCCGCAGGGCGGTTTTGACCGTCCGCTCACTCCGGTCAAGGTCATCCGCCATCTGCTTGATCGTATAGATCACATACACATTCCCATCCTCGGACACCCAGCCGCTTTTCTGGGAAAGCGTAGTGCAGTTGAGCAGCAGCCCATATAGCAGCTTGGCGTTGATGGAATATTCGCCCGCCAGCATGAAGCGCGGCAAGGGAATGAACGGCGGCAATGTGGTGTTCAGTTTGAAATAGATTTTTCATCACATCCTCTCTGGTCTGGTGTGATACGGCTGCTATGGCGGCTTGTCCGTTGGTCCCCTTGGAAGCGAGGCAGTGCGCCCCGCCTTAGAGCGTTTCGACTGATAATGCGGGCAAATAACGACAACCGCCCGGAAACTCTGCTTGCAATCGTGGACGCAGCGGCGGCTAACTTTTTCTGCTCGGTGTAATCGACCTTGATGATGTACCCGTCAATCAGCATTTTCCGGACATACGCGCCGAAGTTGCGGGTGCCAAGCTGGTTCATCTTGTGGCGAACCATGCTCAATTCCTGCTCATTCAGGCAGATTTCTTTGCGGATGGGTCGCGTGCGGTCTGGCATATTGAAACACTCCTTTCACAATACAACGGACATTTTTTCTCAAAAACTTGGTAGTGACGAAAAGAAAATTTTGAAGACGAGGGCATTGGCGATTCGTTGCCCCTCACTTTACAACGGACATTTCTTCGTCGAAACGCAGGTATCGAAACGAAAGATTTTCAAAAAATATGCGCCCCTGCTTTTGCGAAAGCGGGAGCGCGTTGTATTTGCGGATATGAGATTTGAGAGAATAGCAAGCACATCCGGTGTCCGTACACACCGGAAAAATGAGCGTTTCAGCCTTGCAGCCGATACGCCCATTTTGATTTTTGGGGAAGCCCCAAACCCTTGATTTTTAAGTTGTAGATACTTTCTGGGCTTTTCCGAAAAGCCCTTTCTTTTATTCGCTTTGACGATTATAATTATACTGTGATTTTATAAGCAGACGCAGAACGGAACTGCAACAGGAGTACCGCCCATGAAGTATTTATCTATCGCACAAACCGCCGAACGCTGGGGTATCTCCACCCGCCGTATTCAGATTTTGTGCGGCGAGGGGCGCGTCCCCGGTGCGATCCGCATTGGCTCGGTCTGGGGGATTCCAGAGGACGCAGAGAAGCCAGCGGACGCGAGAATCAAGAACGGCAAGTATATCAAGAAGCCCGCCGAAAACGAAAAATGAGCCGCATCATGTCTCAACGGAAAACATTCTGCCGGACGAGCAAGGTGTTGCTTCCTTTGGCACAACTGATTCTTCAGAGCAAGTGACATATTTTCAAGCGGAGGACGTGCTTGTTAGCAACAACCGCCCATATTTCAAAAAGATGTGGTTCGCAACAACTTCGGGCGGGTGTAACGCCGATGTCCTGTGTTTTAGAGCCTTGGACAAGAAGTACGCATACCTTCTGAAATCCATCATGTTTCAAGATGGATTCTTCGATTATGTCATGTCAGGGGCAAAAGGAACAAAAATGCCTCGTGGTGACAAAACTCACATCATGCTGTACCCGATCCCGCGTTTTTCCGAGACACAGCTCCTGAAATTTATTGAATATAATAAAATTAGTTTTGGGGAGAGAGGGCGAATGCGGTCCCTTTCCCGCGTCAGCCGGAAGCAAAGGTATAGCACACTAGACTTTCCTGCGGAAAATCGTGTGCCAACAGGAATGCAGAATTCGCCTGAATCAATAAAAGCATTTGCAGTATTTGATGTAACGTTTAACATATATAGCTAAGACGGAAGGGTGGTTTGAATTATGCCAAATATCCTTGTGGTTGAGGACGATGAAAACTTGAATCGTGGAATCACTTTTTCACTGAAAAAATCCGGATATGAGGTTTTTTCAGCAGAATCAGTGGAAAAAGCGAAAAGAATTGCAAGTGATAATAATGTGGATGTTGCCATTTGTGATGTGAATCTTCCGGATGGAAACGGATTAGAGCTTGTCAGATGGATGCGGAATTGTCAAAATGTATATATTATCTGTCTTACCGCGTTGGATCAGGAGACAGATCAGGTCATGGGATATGAAGCAGGGGCAGATGATTATATTACAAAGCCGTTTAGTCTTTCGGTACTTCTTTTGAAAATAGAAGCACATTTCCGCCGCAGACAGGAGAAAACGGAAGCCGGAAAG